>CAZGHD010000043.1:0-15928 GCA_964525525.1 uncultured Lachnospiraceae bacterium
TTTGTTCAGAGCTGCGATGATCTGAAGCGCGATATCTTGTGTCAGATCTTCCGCCTCAATATGACTTCCTGCCTTTTTCAAGCAGAAGTAAAACAACTTCTCCATATAGTTTTCGGCAAATTCGTTTATCAGCCCATCACGCATTTCGCCCGTTTCTTGCATTTTCTCGCCTCCTTTCATCCATATAGTGTGGCATTTTTGAATTTGGGTGCATCTGTTTATAAAATTATATCATAAATTTCTGAATTAATCTACATAAAGGCACTTGTGTCTCTAAATGCAGTGCTTGTCAAGGAAGAAGACAGGGTAACATCCTCTGCCTTCTTCCTGTCGGTAGGTAACATATTTTTAAAACTGTCCTTAGAAACACACCGCATAGTTTACTTACTATAAATTGATATTAGTACTTGACATAAAGCCTAAAAACTGTTATAATTCGTTTAAATGATATTCTTTACTCTCATGGTTTTTGGAGGCATAAAAATGGAAAAAATTAAGGTTGCTGTTGTTGGTACGGGTAATATTTGCCGATGCGCGCATATGCCCGTATATATGGATCGAGAGGACGTAGAGGTAATTGCTTGTGCTGATATTGACTTTCCCAAGGCTCAGGCATTTGCTGAAAAATTCAATATTCCCGCGGCATATTCATCGGTAGAGGAGCTACTTGCAAACTGCAAGCCTGATTACGTTGACGTATGCACTTGGCCGGCGGCGCACGCTCCGGTTGCTATTGCTGCGGCAAACGCAGGATGCCACGTAATGTGCGAAAAGCCGGTATGCCATAATCTCGATGATGCTATTGCACTGAAGGAAGCGGTTGAGAAAAACGGTGTTAAGTTTATGCTTGCTGTTCCGCTTCGTTATCAAAAAACTGCGATGCACGCAAGAAAATTGGTTGACGAGGGCGCTCTCGGTGACGTTTACTACGGAAAAACCGCATACGTTCGTCAAAGAGGAATCCCCGGCGGTTGGTTTTCTTGCTCGAAATATTCGGGCGGCGGTCCGATCATTGACATCGGTGTACACAGAATCGACCTTGCATGGTATATGATGGGATGCCCCAAGCCGGTTTCGGTTATGGCAACTGCGGTATATAAGATCGGCGATTACCGCGATGCGCCGAAGGTAGATCCCGTTACCGGAAAGGTTTCGGCTGATAATGCCTGGTCCGGTGCTCAGGTTGACGATTACGTATTTGATGCGGAAGATTCCGCCAGCGGTGTGTTCCGTTTTGAAAACGGCGCGCAGTTGATATTTGAAACTGCTTGGTCGTTTAACGGTCCTGACAATAATTCCACACAAATTGCCGGCGATAAAGCGGGAATCACGTTAGAGCCCTTCAAGCTTTACAGAGCTGACGGCAAGAATGTGATCGAAGAAGATATTGAGGGCGATTTCGGCGGTGACTTTTTCGCAAATGAGATCGATCATTTCATTGATTGTATCAGAAATGATAAGACACCTTCCTCTGATATTGAGCAGGCAGTTCAGCTTCAGATGATGCTGATGGGTATATACGAGTCTTCCAAGACAGGTAATGAAGTCAAGTTTACATATTAAGTAAAAACGTTGAGATAACTAAAAAATCCCGCACGCGAGTGCGGGATTTTTTATTGCGGATAAATATTAAACCGGATCACTTATTTCGCTGAAGCGGCAGACCTGCCGTGTAAAGGTGATGCACCTCACCCATATGTCTGAGCTCGGGGCGGGTATAATCGTGATCGAACTCTCTGTTAAACTCAATGGTAGTAACGCTGGAGGTATTAAGCAGGAGTGAGAAAAAGGATAGACCGGGAGCCAGACCTATAAGGTGGCCTATCCACGCGGTACCGAATCCGTTATGACAGAAAACGGCAATACTCTCATCGTTATCTTTCTCAATACGGTACATACCGCCCTCGCGAACGTAACCGCGCGCGGCAAGGAACTCATCGGAATTGCGTATCATATTTTCGATGGTTTTCATTCTGTTGTTATTTTTGAAGTCCTTGAAATCATAGATACCTTTCTGCACCGAATAGCTGTAGGTACACTGACTGTCGTGAGTCATATCTCCCACCGCCATATAGTCGTGGCTTTCCTCGGTCCACGGGAGTATCTCGGATTTCATACCCTTGATCTCGCAGGTTGGCTTTGCGGTGTCGATAGCGCGCCCGCGGGGAGAGGTGTATATCGTATCGATTTTTATATCTTTTAACCAATCGGCAAGGGCGTGCGCTTCCTGCCAGCCGAATTCGGTGATAGTATCGTTTTCATAGTCCGGGTCTGCATGGCGGATTATATAAAGAGTCATGGCTTTTCTCCTTTGCGTAAGCATTTTACATATTTTATCATATAAAAACAAAGATGTCAATTTATGTTTTAAAACAATGTAAAAAACGAAGCGCACGGCTCTTGTAACGGGAATGATTTTAATATAGGCGCATGAGAATTCCCCATATCCTTTTGATAGTTATCTTAAAATAAGTTTATATTATCTGAAAATAAATTTTTGCAGAATTCGCATTGAAGAATATTATAAATTGTACTATAATATTTACATACAAAGTTTTGCGATAATTGGAAGGTGATTAAGATGAAGCCGCAAACTTTTGGCCGCAGCTTTGCTGCGGGTAAGATTGTGCCGATTCAATGCAAGAAGGATGACACGTTAAAAGATCTTGATATAAAAGATTCGTGCTTTCTTTTGTCAATAATTTATGAAGGCACTGCCAGTTTTCAAGTAGGAGGTTCTTCGTTTGAAGCTACCGGACCTTGCTTTTTATGTTTTGATGAATCGGATTCTCCAAGATTAATCAGAAAACGAGGCGTGAAATGTGATTCAGTATATTTCGAACCAACGTTTTTGAATATCAATATGACTTTTTCGCGAATACATAGCGGCAACTATGAACAACTTGCTCTTACGCACGATATGTTTCTTCTTAAGCCTTTTACTGATAAGAACAGATACGTATTTCCGGTGTTTGATGAATCTTTAGATAATCTGAAGAGATTGTTCTCGGGGGTAGAAAAGGAGTTAAAAGAACAACCGGATTGGTATTGGTCTTGCCGAAGCAGATCATATTTTATGGAAATGATGTTGATTTTGGAAAGAACGTATGGTTTTATTGGACAAAATGATCCTGCAGGAAATGCTAATAAGATTCTGAATCCTCATTTAAAGAAAGCGGTAATATATATAGAAAACAATTATTGTGATGTTGTAACTCTTGAGGATATTGTTAAAGCAGCTTCGCTTAATCACTCATCATTAACGCAACTGTTTAAAAACGAATTGGAAATGACACCAATCGAGTACGTTTGGTATCACAGACTTGTCGTAGCTAAGAAGTTCCTCGAATTTACAGATTTACCGATCAAAGATATTGCTTCGAGATGTGGCTTTAAAACAACGCAGCATTTCAGCAGAAAGGTTGAAGAGAGCTTCGGATGCAATCCGACAACTTTAAGAACGGTTGCCGTAGCAAGTAGAAAAAAGAACTTCTGATTTATATAAAATATAGTAAAAGAAGAAGGAGATGAAGATCATTGTGAAACTGAATATTAATGTTACACTTCGCAAATTGCGTCAGGAAAAGGGAGTAACACAGGAAGAATTGGCGAGCGCTATCGGAGTGACGATGCAGGCTGTATCAAAATGGGAAAGAGATGAGGGTTATCCGGATATAACGCTTCTTCCAAATATTGCGAGATATTTTGGCGTGACGCTTGATACGCTTTGCGGAATCGACCAACTGCAACAAGACGAGGAGATTTCGTCTATTGTGAAATCCGCTATGTATGCCTCATATGAGGATGGGGTTAGAATCGCCAGAGAAGGGCTTGCAAAATTTCCGTATTCTATTAAACTCAAAAAACTTCTTGCAGAAACGCTTCTCGGATGTACCGGAAGCTGGACTCCGCCGAAAGAAGTTCTAAATGAAGTGATAAGCCTTTATGAGGATATAATTCAGCATTGCACCGATATGGAATTACGGAACAATGCGATTTCATCACTTTGCCACGTGTATGAGCTTTCTGGTGACCATAAAAAAGCTGAGGAGACCGCACAGCAGATATTCGGTAAATATGAAAGACAACGTGCATGGTGTCAGATTCTAAATGGGGAAGAACTCGTTGACCACGTACAGAACAGCATAATCCAGACTATGCCGGACATTTATTTTATGCTAAAGAATATTTTGGAAACGGATTGTTATACCGCCAAAGAAAAAATTACATTGTGCCAAAAAATGATTGCCATACATGAGATTATTGATGAGTGCCACGAGTGGCCGGTCGGCATGCTTTTTTCATATATGCTTTACTGTAGGATAGCGGTATTGTGTGTGAAATTGGGGGACATAAACGAATGTTTAAATGCACTTAATAATGCGGCAGACCTTGCCGTGCGTATAGACTCGCTACCGAGTGAAGGTTTTCCTTCCTCGCTACTACTGAATAGAATAAGTTTTGAATATCTTTACGGATCGCACGAAAAAGAGGGCCTGCGAAATGATATCGAATCGGAGTCAGCATTTGAAACTATACGTGAAATGCCGGAATATAAGATGATTATGGAAAAATTAAAGTGAGGAGTTAACGATGGAAAATTCTCAAAAGTTTATTGCTAAACAGATTCCATTTTGTAGGGCTCAAATATCACTTGGTGCAGCTCCAAGAAATGACAAAGTTACCATACAGCGATATGATGAGGAAAACAAAATTGTAGTCAGCGACGGTGACATTATCCGCACGTTTATTTCGCCGCCGGAGGGAATGGATATTTGTACCGAAACGCTTACAGATCTCTTTTGTTACCCTGAATGTATAAATATTTCACTTTCCGATATTCCTGACGTGGATGAAGCTCGACCGGTATTGGTGTATGCGGTGGATGGAACAATGGAGGAAATTCTGTCCGGAAGTGAAGCTGTGTTTGATAAATCTATCATTCGTCCCGATTTCTCTGTTGCACTTATATCAATCAAATTCGGTACTTCAAATAAAATAGAAGACATAAACGTGATAGGGGAAAATATAGCAAATTACACAATGTCGTTCCCGCAGAAATGTGGAATTTTATGGGCAGTGAGCTTTGATCCTCAGTGCGGGGAACAGGCTAAGATGCGAATGATAGGGATATGTTAGATATATACGAATAATGGCATATCAGTATATGGACAAACTATGATAACATGATTGTATTTATAACAGTAAAGTCTAACTTTAAATCAGGAGAACAATAGTTTATATGATAAACTGGGATAAGCCTATAACTCTAAAAAATCACAAATTAGAATCATTTATAAGAAAACATCTTAAAAAGACCGGAAACATAACTCTTTCAGATTTACGGGAGATAAAACCGTTGGCGATTTTTGCCAATAATGGTATAGTGTTTTCTCCGCAGGACGAAATTCATCCGGGTTATGGTGAATATATGCAGCGCATAGAAGATGAAGTTCTGAAAAACGGAAACAAAAATGCCTTGATGCTATACCAAAATTTTGTAGAAGGGGATGACAAATACCGCAAGATATTTGGATTTTGTTATCTGCTTGGACTGAATAACATTTATGATATAGGCTGTGGAAAACGGTTTCAGGTTGGGATCATAACGGAATACAAAGACATATCTTACACAGGTATCGACTGTTTTGATTATGATATGCCGGAAACGGCGGAAACTGATAGCTGTGAACGTCAATTGACTCCGATGGATGAGTACAATCAGTTATTTGAGGGGTATAATGAACGGATACGCTTTTATAAAGGCAGATATCCCGTAAGTATCCAAGCACCTAAAGATGCTATTGCGTTACTGCTCGGCTGGGAGCCGGATGTTAGAACGGACCTGCCGCAAATTTTGACGCGGGATTTTAACAGAATTCTTTTGCAGGTGAACTTGTCAGATCTGTCTTTATGGAAGAACGTACTTGAGCAATATGAACTATACACTTTATGTACGTCTACATGGGAACATTGTTTTACCGGTAAAAAGCAAGGTCATACTTATCTCTATGCTTCAAAATATCCAAAGGATATAGAACTCCTAAAAAAAGAGGGCTACAAATATAGTGATTCTCATTTTATGTTACATCACTTTAGCGGTTTTAGTGATTATGTGAAGGAATATGATGGTTCGGCCGAATGAACCCTACGGGAAGGGAAATGCCATATAACATATTGACATTTCATATAATATATAATCAATATATAATACAATTAATATGAATATAAATTGATAAAGGAGTCAATCTTTTGATTTATATCGATAAATTTACACTGCCGAGCGACGTTGCCGAATATAAAGTAATAGAAGATGAAAAGCGCACCTGTTTTAGAACCTTTTATCCGTTTAACGTATTTCCGCTGAAAGAGCTCAAGGATATTAAGTTCGACGGGATAACCATGTTTTACGGCGGAAACGGTTCGGGAAAGAGTACGCTTATTAATCTGATAGCTAAGAAGCTTAATGCGATCAGGTATTCTGATTTTAACGACGCTCCGCTTTTCGACAAATTCGTTGATATGTGTTCGATCGACTATGCGCGCAGACCCAAAAGCTGCTGCGTTTTGACAAGTGACGACGTTTTCGACTATGCATTGAGTGCTCGCGCGGTAAACGAAGATATTGAAGACAGGCGCAACGACTTGATTCAAAAATACCGTGAGGTACGCAGAGAGGCCGAAATTAATCCCGAAATTGGCAGGATGACATCGCTTGACGATTATGAAAGATGGAAGGAAGCGAGAGAGATTCTCTCCCGTCGGCGCAGTATGTCAAGCTACGTTAGAAATCGCTTGGAGAGGGATATTGATCTGCTTTCAAACGGTCAAACTGCGATGAGGTATTTTATCGACCGAATCGACGAGGATGCGGTGTACTTACTCGACGAGCCGGAAAACAGCCTTTCTATCGAGCTTCAGATTCAGCTTGCCGATTACATAGCCGCTACCGCGCGCGCCACGCGCAGTCAGTTTATTATCGCAACTCATTCCCCCGTTCTTTTGTCAATGAACGGCGCGAAGATATATAATCTCGACAGCATTCCGGCAGACGTTTGCCATTGGACGGATCTGCCTAACGTCCGCAGATATTTTGAATTTTTTATGGAACGTAAGGGCGAATTTGAATAATACACAGCCGAAGTTGATCTTTATCATTTAATACCCCAAAAATCTGTTTTCATTCATAATTTTTGTGATTTATGTCGAAATATGATTGACTTTTAAGTCGATTATGATATAATATAAACAGACACTGTGGTGCAAATCGAACTAAAAATAAAAAAGCGGGTGTTTTGATATGATTTATGCTTTGGTGCTTTTTATCGTCACGTATGTTTTGATGCTTGTGTTCAGTAAGTTTCGCACGTATATAGCGCTGGGTTCTGCTATTATTTTTATCGCGTGCGGAATGTTGCCGCTGGATCAAATTTTCACGTCGCTTGACTTCAACGTTTTGCTGATGATAGCGGGCACGATGGGGCTTGTAAAGCTGTTTATCGACAGCAAAATGCCTGCTCTGCTTGCGGACGTCGTTATGTCCAAGGTTCCGAACGTGCAGATAGCGGCGGTGGCGCTTGCGTTGTTTGCGGGTATTATTTCTGCATTTGTTGACAACGTGGCAACCGTTCTTATGGTTGCGCCTATTGCGCTTGAAATATGTAAAAAATTAAAAACCAATCCCGTTCCGTTTATTATTGCTATCGCGGTTTCGTCTAATTTGCAGGGCGCGGCGACCTTGGTCGGCGACACTACGGCAATTATGCTCGGTTCTTATGCTGATATGAGCTTTTTGGACTTTTTCTGGTACGAGGGTAAGCCCGGTATCTTTTTCGCTGTCGAGCTTGGAGCGATCGTTTCTGCGATCATTCTTGCGTGGCTGTTCCGCCGTGAAAAGTCTGCTGTTGAAAAATCGGATAGCAAGACTGTCGTGACAGATTACGTCCCTACCGTTTTGCTTTTGGCAAGCATAGTGCTTTTGATAACCGCGTCCTTCATTCCGAATAAGCCTGACGTAACCAACGGTATGATCTGCGTTATTTTGCTTATCGTCGGATTGATCTACACTTCGGTAAAAAACAAAAAAATATCTGTCGCTATAGAGCCGCTTAAAGCTATTGACTTTGAAACGATAGGACTTTTGGTAGGTCTTTTCCTCGTTATCGGCGGTATTACGCACATGGGCGTGATAGATGCGGCGGCAGGCGTGCTTGCGAAGATGGGCGGCGGTAACGTGTTCGTGCTTTATACCGTTATCGTGTGGGCGTCGGTCATTTTGTCTGCATTTATTGACAATATTCCGTACGTTGCAACCATGCTTCCTGTTGTTACCGGACTTGCCGGTGCGCTCGGCATTGAGCCGACTATTTTGTACTTCGGTCTTTTGTCCGGAGCTACCCTTGGCGGTAACTGTACTCCCATCGGTGCGTCTGCAAATATCACGGGTATAGGAATCTTGAGAAAGAACGGATATACGGTTAAAAACAAGGATTTCTTCAGGATCGGTATTCCGTTTACTCTTGCGGCTATCATTCCGGCGTATATCTATTTCTGGTTGATTTACGGAATGTAAAATATAAAATACATAACGATTTATGGCGGGCTGTCGGTAAGACAGCCCGTTTGCTGTTTAACAAGTTGGTGAGCGTTCGCATAGACTTATCAATAAAACCTAAAATATGAAGATTAGCGTGAAATATAATTCATCAATAGCCTTTAGCTTTATTATCACGCTATAAAATTCAAATTAAAAATGGGACCCTACCCCATTTTTGTTCGCAGAGGCGAACACATTTGAATTTAATTTGTGCCGCCGAGAGCGGCGGAATGGAGATTATTATGAATAAAAATCATCGCTTATCACGTTTTGACACACTTCTGCGCTCGCGTCCGTCGGCGTGGGCGGAACTCAAGGGCAGTTCGCTTTATCCTGATTTATTCGGGGTGGTACGTTTTTACGAGCATCAATTTGGAACGCTGGTCGTAACCGAAGTAGATGGACTCCCGAATACGCAAAACGCTTGTGCTTCGCCCGTGTTCGGATTTCATATCCACGAGGGAGGCGCTTGTACCGGAAATTCGGAGGATCAGTTTGCCGACGCGCGGATGCATTATAACCCCAAAGGCTGTCCGCACCCGTATCACGCGGGCGATCTGCCTCCGCTTTTCAGTGCAAACGGGTATGCTTTCAGCGTGTGTCTTACCGACCGTTTTACCGTTCGCGACATCATCCGAAAAACGGTAATTTTACATTCCTCTCCGGATGATTTTACCACCCAGCCGTCTGGAAATGCGGGAATCAAAATCGCCTGCGGGGAGATTTTTTCAAGTAGAGATATGCGTGCTCACACCTATTCGCGTTGACAGCGTTATATAATCACCTTGACAGTGTGCTCTATTCTATGGTAAAATAAAAACAACCATACTATCCATGGAGGCTTGCTATGTTCTTAACAAAAAAAGGTTTTGCGAAAATATTGGTCTTGTCAATCTTATGCTTTGCAGTGGGAAGTATTTGTTTGTTTTTTGCCATAGTTTCCGCAATGCTCGATATTGACAGCACTACGTTGTTTATTTTAAGTATTCTCCTGTTTTTGTGGGGCGTACTTGTTATATTTACGGTACGGAATGCTGAAGGCAAGATAGTACATATAAAGTTAGCCAACAAGCTCGTTAACAATGAATTAAGACCTGCTGAATTTATAAAAGAGTATGAACTGCTTAAAAACTCGCAAGACCTCGTTATAAAAAAGCCGGATATTGAGATATTGCAGTTTGTTTTAGCGGCATATGATTCTTTGGGCGACAAAGAAAACAGTCTTGCGATAGCTGATGAAATGATCTCCGTTGCAGGCGACAAAAAGAAAGCGTATGCTAAGCTTATGAAATCATCCTTATTATTCTCGCACGGAGAAATTGAAGAGGCAGAGGCTATTTTTGCTGAAGCGCAGAAGGGTAAACTTAACTTTTTAACTGCCGCTTTGGCAGATACTGTAATAAAAAGTGACCGCGCTATTGCAATGGGTGATTATAAGATTGCTGAGCCATATCTCCTTAACAGGCTTGAACAAACCTTTCCTAAACCCAGTAATTTAAGCAAAGTAGACCTACATTACAGCTTGGGGAAAATATATGAGAATACCGGCGAAAAGGAAAAAGCGCTCAACTATTATCAGTACTGCGCGGAAAATGGCGGAGAAACCTATATGAAAGCCGCTGCCGAAGATGCAATAAAAAGATTAGGATAATATAAAAATAGGCTGTCTCATCTTAAATGAGACAGCCTATTTACGTGTTGACGTTATATAACGAAATGCTTCGGGATGCCGTTTTCGGTCAATAGCTCCGGCTCGCCGAGGATGAGCGGGCGGATATATTCAAGCGCTTCGGGGAGGAGGTTGTTTCCTGCCTCGTTTATCCACTCGCGCGGGAAATATTTTACCTTGTTTGCTACTTCTGATACCGGCACGATGCCGTACTCGGGGGCGTATTCACCGCTTCCGCGGCTGATGATTGCGCTGACTTTTCCGGTCTCGCCTGCCGCCGCTGCTTCAAGCGCGATAGCGCCGAGACGCTCGGCTTCGGCAAGGTCGGTTTCTGACGCTATGTGGGAGGCGCAGCGCTGGAGGATGTTCAGCTCTACCGAGCGCACCTTACATTTGAGTTTTTCGCGCACCAGCTCCTCAAGATATTTTCCGATACCCGAGAGGTATTTATGACCGAACCCATCTATCTTTCCCGAGCGGTATTCTTCAAACGAATCAAGCTCGACTCCCTCCGAGATTGCAACGATGACGGTGCGGGTGGTTTTCATAGTCTCGCGAACGTCACTTAAAAATTGCTCCTCGGTGAACTTAGCCTCTCTGAGATAAACGAGATGAGGCGCTGCACATCCGTTCAAGTGAGGAATCGCGGCGGCGGCGGTAAGCCAGCCTGCGTCACGTCCCATAGCTTCTACTATCAGGACGTTGTCAAGCTCATAGACGGTGCAGTCACGGATCATTTCTGCCATTGACGTGGCAACGAATTTTGCCGCAGAGCCGTATCCGGGCGAGTGATCCATCATATTGAGGTCGTTATCTATCGTTTTCGGCACGCCCATTACGCGCACGGGACTGCCGATCGAGGAAAAATATTTTGACAGCTTGTTCACCGTGTCCATAGAATCGTTGCCGCCGATGTAGAAGAACGCGCCGATGTCATACTTTTCAAACGCCGCGCGGATAGTTTCGTAAACGGCGGGATCCTTTTCTGCGTCGGGCAGTTTATATCTGCAGGAACGAAGCGCGGCGGACGGAGTCTGACGCAGGAGCTTCTGCTGTTCTTCGGTGGAGAGGCGTGAGTTGAGATTTACGAGACGGTCGTTAAGTATTCCCTCGATGCCGTTGAGAGAACCGTAAACTGTCTCGACCTGCGGCCACTTACGCGCGGCACGGTATACTCCGAGAAGAGAGGCATTGATAACGGCGGTGGGGCCGCCTGACTGCGCCACTACAACGTTCATGATTATCATTCTCCTTTGTTATTCTGAAAATGTAAGGGCGGAGCAAGTCCGCAAAACAATGCTGTGACAGGTACTGCGGGTGATCGTCCCTAGTACAACACTATTATACTTAATTATATACCGTTTTTCAAGTACGCAAAGGTAAAATACAATTTTTTTGATGAAAAAGCGCAAAAAATTGTTAGTTTTGACATCAAAGTATCTGTTCTTTGAGGGTGGATAAAATATCTCCCGCTATATCGTCTGCCAGGACGGCAGAGAGGGCGGATTTAACGTCATCTGCTGAAAGTCTGGTGGACTTGAGTGCCGTTGAAACGGTGTCGGACAGATCGGCGTCCATTGAGTCGGTATACATTACCGCGTCGGAAATTATTCCGTTTTCTACGTCGAGGCAAAGCTCGGTCTGTCCCCACGGAAATTTGCCCTTTGCACTAAAGGAAAACGCTACCGTTTTTCCGTATCTGAAGTTCCAGTCGTAAAAATCGCGGGAGAGTTCTTCTATCTTCTTGCTGTCAGGCTGTGGGCAGGGAAGTATTTTTGCAGAGAACACTTCGCCTACTGCGGCTATCATATTTTCTGCCATAATTTCGGGGGTCAGGAGAGGTGCAAGCTCGGAGAGGTTTATAACCCTCGACTCCACCGATTTTACCCCTTTTGCCTTGAGTTTTTCTTTACTCGGAGTGAGATAACGGCTCATTTTTGCGGTATCGGCACAAATGAGGATAGTACCGTGATGCAGAGACTTTCCGCTCGAATTATAAAACGCGTTGCCCGAGAATTTTCTCCCGCCGGCTAAAATATCGTTGCGCCCGGAAATCTCGGTTTCTATTCCGGATTTTGCCGCCGCGTTTTTTATAACCTTGAGGTGCTTTGAAAGGTCGTAATCTGCGCTGTGACAGATAAACGTGAAATTAAGATTACCCACGTCGTGATACACGGCGCCTCCGCCCGAAAGTCTGCGCGCGATCCGACCGCCCTCCGACTCAAGAAGGGCACAGTTACACTCTGCCCACGGGTTTTGATTACGCCCGATAACGACGGTGTTTTCATTTTGCCACAGGTACAGTATGAGGGTATCTTGCGGCAGGGTGTCAAACAGATATTTTTCGGTCGCGAGGTTAGAGTACGGATCAAGCGAACTGCTTTTAAATATCAAAATATCAGAAATCATATCGGCTCCTTTTATATAACTAAATTATATGACATTACCCGCCGATAAGTCAAGCCATAATCGCCGTAAATGCGAAAATAAAAAGAAAAACGTAATAATATAAGTATAAAAACAAGTTTTTATCCGAAATCGGTTGACGGCGGGGGTAAAGTTGTAGTATAATTAACTATGAATGTAAATCAAACCCAAACAGAGAACCGCACGGTCAAAATCCCACGAGTCCTTTGGGTTTTGAGCTTGATTTATTAAAATTAATAAAGTGGACAGAATACACTTTTCATATTAAGGAGGTTCTATTTTGGCAAGTGCTGTAATTATGCCAAAAGCCGGTATCACAGTTGAAAGCTGTATCATCGGCACTTGGGAAAAGAAGGTCGGCGACGAGGTAAAGATAGGCGATATTCTCTTTACTTACGAGACCGATAAGGCAAGCTTCGAGTGCGAGTCTACCGCAGAAGGAACTCTGCTTGAGATCTTTTACGGCGAGGGCGACGAGGTTCCCTGCCTTGTAAACGTATGTGCGGTCGGTACCGCAGGAGAGGATTGCTCCGCTCTCCGTCCCGCCGCAGATTCTGCCGAGGGCGCTCCTGCTCCCGAAGCAAAAGAAGAAAAGAAAGAGGAGACTGCCGCACCCGCTCCCGCAGCATCCACCGCTGTCGAGGGACAGAAGACCGCAGTTTCCCCCAGAGCAAAGAAATTAGCTGAGCGCGCAGGAGTTGACGCTACTCTCGCTACTCCTACCGGCCCTAACGGCAGAATAATCGAGCGCGACGTAAGAACTCTTATGGATAATCCTCCCGTAGTTGCGACAGAAGTTGCAGTTCCCGCTCCCGCGGCTGCAGTTGCTGCTGCTCCCGAGGAGGAATACAAAGACGTTAAGTTCAGCGGTATCCGCCGTGCTATCAGTAAGTCTATGAGCACCTCTCTTTCTACTATGGCTCAGCTTACTCACAACACGTCGTTTGACGCTACCGCTATCCTTGAATACAGAAAGCAGCTTAAAGCAAGCGAGGGCGAGTGCTCCGGCATTACTCTCGGCGACATCGTGCTTTACGCCGTTTCGAGAACTCTCAAAAATCACCCCGATCTCAATGCAAATATGCTTGACGACAGCAGCATCCGCCTGTTTACTCACGTAAATCTCGGCGTTGCGGTAGATACTCCTCGCGGACTTATGGTTCCCACCATATTCCACGCTGACGAGATGAGCCTGCTTGAGATCTCGAGAGCCGTTAAAGAGCTTGCGGCGCAGTGCCGTGAGGGCAATATTTCTCCCGATAAGCTCACCGGCGGTTCCTTTACCGTATCTAACCTTGGTAATCTCGGCGTTGAGTCCTTTACTCCCGTTATCAATCCGCCTCAGACCGGTATTCTCGGTGTTTGCGGAACTGTTGACCGCGTTCGCCGCGCGAAGGACGGATCTATCGAGATCTATCCCGCAATGGGACTCAGCCTCACTTACGATCACCGTGCAGTTGACGGAACTCCCGCGGCTCGTTTTCAGAAAGAGCTGTGCCAGAATCTTGAAAACTTCACCGTGCTTTTAGCAAAGTAAGGAGACGCAGATATGGAACTTTTTGATTTGCTTGTACTTGGCGGAGGCCCCGGCGGATACCTTTGTGCCGAGCGTGCCGCACAGAACGGAATGAAGGTTGCGCTTTTCGAGAAAAAGGCGCTTGGCGGTACCTGCCTCAACGAAGGCTGTATCCCGACAAAAACCCTTCTTAACTCCTCTAAAATGTACCGCCACGCAAAAGAAAGCGAAGCTTTCGGCGTTACCGTTGAGGGTACTGTAAAATATGATCATGCAAAGGTAGTTGAGCGTAAGGATAAGGTCGTAAAGACTCTGGTTTCCGGCGTTGGCGCTACTATGAAAGCTAATAAGGTAACCGTTATCTCGGCTAATGCTACCATTAAGGGCAGAGCGGAAAACGGATTTGCTATCGAGGCTGACGGACAGGTATACGAGGGTAAGAGACTGGTTATCGCATCCGGCTCTGAGACGGTAGTTCCTCCCGTTCCCGGACTTAAAGAAGGCCTTCAGTCCGGCTTCGTTCTTACCAACCGCGAGGTGCTTGACGAAAAGACTCTGCCGAAAACTCTCGTTGTTATCGGCGGCGGCGTTATCGGACTTGAGATGGCGTACTACTTCGCAAGCGTTGGCGTTGAAGTTACCGTTATCGAGATGATGCCCAAGATCGCGGGCGCGACCGATCCTGAGATATGCAAGGTGCTTACCGATGCATTCGTAAAGAGAGGAATGGTGTTCAAGCTTTCCTCCAAGGTGCTTGAGGTTAAAGCAGGCAGCGTTATCTATGAAGAAAACGGCGAAAAGAAAGAGATCGCGTGCGACAAGGTTCTGCTTTCCGCAGGACGCAAGCCGTCTACCGCGGGTATCGGTATCGAGACTCTCGGACTTGAGATGGACAGAGCGGCTATCAAGACCGACCGTCATCTTTGCACCACCGTTTCCGGCGTTTACGCTATCGGCGACTGTAACGGCAAGCTGATGCTTGCTCACACCGCTTACAGAGAGGCGGAGGTTGCTGTAAACCATATGCTCGGTAAGCCGGATGAGATGCGCTACGACGTAGTTCCTTCTGTTATCTACACCGACCCCGAGGTTGCAAGCGTAGGTCTTTCCAAGGAAGCGGCAGAGGAAAAGGGTATGACCGTAAAAGAGGTCAAGCTCCCGATGTCTTATGCAGGCCGTTATCTTGCAGAGACCGAGGGCGGCAAGGGCTTTATCAAGATCGTGGTAGACACCGATAAGAAGCGTCTTGTTGGATGCCACATGGTTGGCTCTTACGCATCCGAGATCATAATGACCGCAACCATGATGGTGGATACCGAGCTCACCCCGTCAAGACTCGAGAAGCTCGTGTTCCCGCATCCCACCGTTGCTGAAATTATTCGCGAAGCGATTTTCCATATATAAGTTTAATAAGGAGATACTAAAATGCCTAAGAATTTATTCGTAGATCCCGCCGAGACTTTAGCTCCCGGTAAGATTACATTTAACGACATTCCCGTTAATACCTATAACAAAACTATCGCCGAAGAGCGCGGCCGTTACAGCGACGACGATCTCGTTCGCATCTACCGCGACATTACCGTTCTCCGTGAGTTTGAGTCTATGCTCAACCAGATCAAAACTCAGGGTCTTTACAACGGTATCGAGACCACCTATCCCGGCCCGGCTCACCTTTCCATCGGTCAGGAAGCTGCTTGCGTAGGTCAGGCATATCTGCTCG
>CAZGHD010000044.1:0-15809 GCA_964525525.1 uncultured Lachnospiraceae bacterium
TCGCCGGAGATGGTGAGCAGAGTAGCGCCGCCCTCGCCGATAGACTCGGCAACCTCGGCCTCAATACCAACGTTTTTGATAACGCCCTTTCCGAACTCAAGCGCATTTCCGCCACTCTGAGCGGATTCTGCTTTGGGAGCCGCAGGTTTCTTTTCCTGCTTTTCCTTTTTTTCTTTTTTCTCGGGCTTGGGAGCCTTTTCGGCTCTTTCTGCTTTAGCAGGGGCGGATCTGTCCTTTTTCTCCGCTTTCTTTTCAGCCTTTGCAGGCTTTTCGGGAGCGGGATCGGGACTTTCAATTATAACCTTGATGATAGCGGGAGAAGCACCGATACCGAAGAAACCGGAAGTAGGCATCTTAACTATCTCGAACTCCATGTCTTCCGCCTTTTCGCCAAGCTCAAGCTTGGCCTTTTCCAAGGCTTCCTCAGGACTTTTTCCTTTAGATTCTAATTCTTCTCTCATGATTTATATATTTGCGGCAAACGCCGCTTGTCTCCTATGAAATCCTCGTACCGTTATTTTTTCTTCTTGAACTTCGTGTCGGTACGGTCGTCCTCTTTCAATTTAGGGGCATCGTTTGCCTCGGCAGCCTCTTTCTCTGCCGCCTCAGCATTCTTTCTTTCAAGCTCGGCATCCTCTTCGGCATATTTTGCCGCGAGCTGCTTTGCGTATTCGGAATAATCCTCGTCGTCCTCGTTATAAAGAGACTTCGGCTTATTCTTTTTCTTTTGAGTTGCGTTAACCTTGCGTTCAGCTTCCTTCATCTCTTCTTCGGTGAAGGTAGGCGCAGGATACATCTTAACGAGAACGTACTGCTGAAGAACGCCGAAAATACCCTGGAACATCCAGTACACAGCGATAGCAGAAGGCACGATAAAGCAGAAATAAACGCTCATAAGCGGCATTGCGAAATCCATAACGCATCCGCCCTGACCTTCCTGCATAGCCTGGGTATAGCTGAGCTTTTTGAGTATCTTTGAGCTTGCAAACTGAACCACAAAGGTAAGTATGGGAATAAGAAGCAAGAACCAAGCGGGAGAAAAACCGTCCTTGAACACGTCAAGACTCGGGGTCTGTGAAAGATCAAGAAAATTTCCGAACAGATTGAAGTTGGGAATATCGCGCTCGGTAAGCTCCACCATACCGGAGAACTTATCAAAATTATTTCTCATTATATTGGAAAGAGCGATACCGTCGTAGGTACCGAACTTTTCAAGATCAAAAGTTGCAAGACCAAGCTCATTGGCTTTCTGAGCAAGCTCAGCTATTTTTTCAGTGCTGAGATGGCACATATAGCGAAGCGGGTTTACAACGACGTTATAAAGCGCGATGATTATAGGGAACTGAATAAGAAGGGGCAGACATCCACCCATGGGGTTGAAGTTCTGCTCGGCATACAGCTTCTGTATCTCCTCATTCATCTTCATCTGCGTAGGCTTGTCATTTCTGCCTGCGTACTTTTTGCGTATAGCATTCTCCATGGGGCGGAGTTTAGCCTGTCTTACCTGGTTTTTCTGCTGCTTGATACCAAGCGGAAAAAGAACGACCTTAACGATAAGCGCAAACAAAAGAAGCGCAAGCATATAGTTTCTGCTGATAAAATAGCAGAACTGCATAACGTATCCAAAAGGTATTGCGATAATATCAAGTATTCCCATTTATCTTTTCTCGTCTGCGGGGAGCGGCAAACGCTTCCCTGCCTTTCATCTTTCTTGTCCGCCGAATGCGGAACTTCTTCATTAAGTAAGTTTTATACACACGCCCGTGTTATTATCGGTCAGACCTTTTACCACCCGATCTTTTCGGGGGTACGGGATCGTAACCGCCGCGGCAAAACGGATTGCAGCGAAGGATACGCCAGACCGAAAGTCCGAGCCCGACGAAAAAGCCGTGGACCCTGAACGCCTCAAGCGCATATGCCGAACAGGTAGGCGTAAAACGGCAACACGGCGCGCCTTTCAGCGGTGAAAGATATTTTCTGTAAAACTTAATCAAAAAAATACATACGTGTTTCATCGTGTGACTTGATTCCCGTCATCAGAGCCTCCGGCGGCTCCGTTTCGTGTTCCGTGAAATTCAAGCATATCAAGCGTTTTGAATGCGTATTTCAAATCCGCCGCAATATCCCCCGCCTTCGCCGGGATGGCAGAATTACGCGCAACGATTACCACAAGATTTCCCTTTTTTACACCGTATTTCGTATCTACGGCGCGGTATCCGTCCCTGAGAATACGCTTTACGCGGTTTCTCACGACTGCACCGCCCATTTTCTTTGTAACGGTGATACCAATGCGGTTTATCCTCTTTTTTTGAGGATTGGCACGTTTAAGCGCCTCCGCGCGGAAATCCTTGAGTACGTATACTACAACGCGCTTGGCTACGCACTTTTTTCCCTTTGTATATGCTTTTGAATACAAGTGATTTTCACTTATAGCACGATATTTCAAAACAAAACCCGCTTCCATCGGAATTTTCGACTGAATACTGTAAAGTCTGCGCTAAAGCAAAACCCCCAATCAGCCCGTCCTTACAGGGATAAGCAGATGGCGGTTTACTCATAAAGTTATTAGTACCGGCAAGGGCAAAGAACTGTTCTTTGCCCTACCGGTCACCTGACTCAGTAAGTGAGTCTGATTCTGCCCTTTGCACGTCTTCTTTTCAATACTTTGCGACCGTTAGCGGTCTTCATTCTCTTTCTAAAACCGTGCTCCATTTTTCTATGGCGTTTCTTCGGCTGATATGTTCTGAGCATCTTTTGCACCTCCCCTTGAATTAAAAAATCGGAAGCGTGTTAATACGTACCGAGTAATATAAAATCACATGACAACACACCTTATTATATACGAAAACACCTTAATCTGTCAAGACTTTTCCGATTATTTTTTCTTTTATTTGAAATTATTTTGCCATATCCGGCCAAAAATTATTATATAAAGAACAAAAGCGATAAGATTTCGGAGAATTTATTGACAATATTCAAAATATCTGTTATAGTTAATTAATGTAGATTATCCCCACAAAAATTTAATGAATGGCAGGAAACCGATATGAATCAAAAGTATATACGTATTCCCGAAGACGCGCCCAACCTCGCTTCAGCCAAAGAAGAAGTACGTTCGATACTGAACGGTACAGACCGTCCCTCTTGCGTGACAGTTGTTGTTCCCGCAGGAAAATATACTCCCAAGGATTTTGCATTTACCGAATCCGACTGTTCGGATGACGTCACCGTTATATACAAAGCCGAGCCCGGCGTCGTAATAGACGGCGGTCTCTCTATCCCCTCCTCCGACTGGAAAACGCCGGATGCTGATATGGCTTCCCGTTTTTCAAAAGAAGCACTTACTCATATCCGTATGGTAGATCTCACCAAATACGGTCTTTGTAACGATGACTGGGGAGAGATATGCCCGATAGGCACGTATCAGCAGTCCGCTCATTACGACAATCCGCCCAAGGGTTGCAACGTTGAGCTCTTTACCGGCGGACGCAGAATGACCATTGCGCGTTACCCTAACGAAGGCTATACCGAGCTTGCCGGAGTAGTAGATCCCGGCGCGCGTACTCCGCAACCCGGCGAGCGCAACCCCAACCCCGGTATCTACACCGTCGGAGACGATATGGCAAGCAGAATGATAAACTGGAAGGAGCCTACGAATGACGTTTGGCTGTTCGGTTATCTTTCTGCAGACTGGGCAGACACCTCTTCCCCCATAACAGAATTTGATCCCGAAACAAAGACAATAAAGCCCAAATATTACAGTCGCTGGGGCGTCCGCGATAACGCACTCTACTATCTTTTCAATATTCCCGAGGAACTTGACGCTCCCGGTGAGTGGTATCTTGACAGAGCGAACGGTCATCTCTACTTCTACCCGTGGGAAGAAAACGGAAATCTTGAATTTTCCTATTCAGACGTACCGCTGATAAGCTGTGACGGTACGAAAAATATGACATTTGACGGATTCACCCTCACCTCCACCATGGGTGACGCTGTATCCTGTAAGGGTAGCGACATGACTTTCACCCGTCTGTACGTTTCCAACGTTTACGGAAACGCAGTACACTGCATCGGCTACCGCTGCACCGTTTCCGATTGCGAAATCTGCCACACCGGCCGCGGCGGTATCGTATTTGACGGCGGTGACCGTCAAACCCTGACCCCGTCTCATAACCGCGCGACCAATAACTACATACACGATTTTGCCGAAGTGTTCGTTACTTACAATCCCGGAGTTCTGCTGGGTGGCGTTGGTGCCGTGTGCGATCACAACGAGATCTGCAATACACCTCATATGGCAATCAAATACACCGGTAACGATCATTTGATCGAGTATAACGATATTCACGACGTAGTGCTCCATTCCACTGACGCCGGAGCAATTTATGCAGGTCAGGACTGGACGGCGTACGGTACTGTTATCCGCTATAATAAGTTGGTAAACATCGGTGCGGGCGACTTCATGCCGGACGGTATTTATTGGGACGACGTGCTGTCTGGTCAGACCGCGTACAGAAACCTTCTCGTCAACGTCCGTAAGCATAGCTTTATGGTCGGCGGCGGCAGATGTAACAAAGTGGACGAAAACGTCATAATTGACGTTTTCTACAACACAAACGGCGAGCTTGAAGGTCACCCGATAACCTATGATGACAGAGCGCGCGAAGGATTTTTGCGCGACGGCTGGATGAAAAACGGCGTTATCAACGAAGACAAGGGATATTGGAGCCATCTGAAAAAACTCCCCATCCGCGAAGGCGTATGGGCAGAACGTTATCCCGAGCTTTCAAGGGTAAAGACTGTGTTTGCAGAAACCGATCCCGATGATAAAGACTTCCCGATAAATCCCGCTTACGTTTCGATATGTGGCAACGTTATCGTCGTTCCTGACAAACCGTTCTACATCTGGGATTCGGTTTACGAGTACGGAACGGTAGAAAACAACACCGTATATTCAAGCATGGAAGAAGCAGGCTGGGATAACGAAAAAATGTGCTTTACAGAAAGCAGCCCCGTATTCAAGGACGTTCCGGGATTTGAAAACATCCCCGTAGATAAGATCGGACGGAATAAACAGTAATCTTCCGTCAATATAATTAATATATTACCACCCGTTTTCGGAGGCAAGATTTGATAAGAATACTTTCAAAATTATTTATCCGTGACAGCGAAAGCACAACTCTTCCAAGAGTGCGAAACGCGTACGGAACGCTGTGCTCTATCGTAGGAATAATTCTTAACATTATCCTATTCGCAATAAAAATGCTCGCAGGACTGTTCAGCGGCTCCATCTCGGTCATGTCCGATGCCCTCAACAACCTGACCGACGCCGGATCGTCGGTGATAACTCTGGTCGGATTTCGTGTGTCCGGTCAAAAGCCGGATAAGGATCACCCGTTTGGGCACGGAAGAATCGAATACGTATCCGGGCTTATCGTTTCAATGCTTATAATCCTCGTCGGATTTGAGCTTGGAAAAACCTCGGTCGAGAAAATAATATCGCCCGAGACGGTAGGGTTCAGCGTAGTCACGGTAATAATTCTCACTATCGCAATATTAGTGAAGGCATATATGGCGCTGTATAATTTCTCTATCGGCAAAAAGATCTCTTCCGCCGCTATGCGCGCGACTGCGTTTGACAGCTTGTCCGACTGTATCGCGACCTCGGTCGTTTTGTCCTGCCTTATCGTGTCACACTTGTTCAGTATAAATATAGACGCATACTGCGGTCTTGCCGTGTCCGCGTTTATCCTGTTCTCAGGTCTTCGCTCCGCCAAAGAAACGGTAGATCCCCTGCTCGGAACTCCGCCGAGCAAGGAGCTTCTTGACAGTATCGCAAAAACGGTGTGCTCAAACGAAGGTGTCGTCGGAATACACGACCTGATAGTGCACGATTACGGTCCCGGCAGAACGATGATCTCCCTGCACGCGGAAGTTCCCGCAGATGCCGATCTGCTCGAGACTCACGATATGATCGACAACATAGAAAAAACGCTCTCAAAACAGCTTGAGTGCGATGCGGTAATTCATATGGATCCCATCGTTACAGACGACGAGGACGTCGCAAAAATGCACGAAAAGATCGCGTCTCTTATCACTTGTATAGACTCCCGCATCACCATACACGATTTCAGAATGGTCAAAGGACCGACTCATACCAACGTAATATTTGACGCAGTGATTCCGTTTGACATATCAAGAAGCGACGACGAGATACTGAAAAGTATAGAAACGATAGTAAAAACACTTGACCCCGAGCTTTATTCGGTAGTAAATATTGATAGGTCGTACGTATAAAAATTACCCGAGAAAGTTAAACCTTTCTCGGGTAATTTTTATTATTTAAACTTTAATCAATCAAGGGGCATAACCCAGATGTTTCTGTAAGAAACAGCGTTACCGTGATCCTGAAGCATAAGAGGACCGCGAGCAACTCTCTTGTTATTGGTGATACCGCCGGGAGTAACGTGAGGAAGCTCAACGTTGTTGTGAACTACGATACCGTTCTGGATAACGGTAAGTCTGCCGTTCTCGCAAACCTCGTCGCACTTGTTGAAGCGAGGAGCGCGGAGAATGATGTCGTAGGTCTGCCACTCAAGGGGAGGAAGGCAAGCGTTGCAAAGAGGAGTGTGGATCTGATAGATACCGGAACAGTCGTTGTTCTGAGGATTCTCTATACCGTAGGAGTCAAGAACCTGACACTCGTAGCAACCGTGAATGTATACGCCGCTGTTACCTCTGCCCTGGCCGGTAGCTTCGGGCATATAGGGAATTCTGAACTCAACGTGAATGTGAGCATCGCCGTACTGATAGTTGGAGATAATATCGCCTTTACCAACGGTGAAAATACCGTCTTCTACTTTCCAGTTGGGCTTTTCGCCGGAACCGCGAGTGGTCCATTCATCAAGATTTGAACCGTCAAAAAGATATACCTTTTCTTTATTCATGGTAATAACATCCTTTCTTTTTCCAAATGGATTTACTATATTATACGACTTATATTGAGAAAAATCAAGTAAAAAGTTGAAATAATAATTCATCGCCGCAATTTTGTCAAGTGACTGACTTGCGTCTACCGTTTACTTGGTGACAGCAACGTTAAAACTACTGTCTGCATTTTCTTTCTCACAGGACACGAATGATATTTTCTCGATGCTCTTGAAAATTCGCGAAACATTGTCTTCGTTTTCGCGGTATTTGATAAGCACGACGTGCTCTTCACTCACACGCACGAGAGCGTGTACCATATAGTCTCCCGAATATAATTTATAAGTTCTGTCGCCGTCTTCGGTTCGTTCGTAGACCCAATCGTAATGGTCTTCGTAGTAGCTGACATAATCAAGTCCACTTTCAGTCTTACCAATCTTTATGTCACAATCCTCAGCCGGGTCAAAATAATACGCACCATCACCATCAAGAGCGCCTGTTATGCTGTATGCGTTCTCATCAAGCACGAAATTTTCAGGAATTCTATAAGCTCTGAGTACTTTCACCGTTTCGTAGTGAGCCGGTTTTATGGCAATATCGTAGTATAAAGTGTTTTCATCAAACTCGGGATACTCACGCCAGAAGGTATCAGCGTGAACGGTAATATTTATTTTTTCACTTTCGTCAGCAGTATAAGCGAAGAAATTAACGTCTCTTTCCATTATAGGAGTATAAGAAAAACCTTTCTGAACGAATCCGCCGTTTTCAAACACGAAAAAGCATTCAAAATCACCGATGCTACCTGCCGAATTAATCACAAGAGAAGAAGAAAAACGAATTTTCCCATTTTCAACGGAAATTTTTTCACGATCCGTATAAGGATTATCATCACCACTAATAGCCATCCCATTCTTCGGAATAGAATAAATCTCATCTTCCGTCCATACGCGTAATTCATCGTCATTGTCACGTAAAGCAACACTTTCAGACAAGTTGATCCTGGGATAATAAAGCTCCATTGTGTAACCGTCGAGCACACAAGCACACCCGCCGTACAATTTGGCAATAACGTCGTTTTCACCGTCTCCCGTTACGTCGTCTACAAATATCGAATATACGTTATTCGTGGAATAAGTAGAAAGTAATATCTGAGCCCCTCTCACAGAGAAAGATCCCTCTTCTTTAAGTATCTGTACGTCATCCAAGGAAATCGGATCACTCTCCACTCCGTGAAGCTTTACCTCCTTTAAGCGATAATAAAGGAATCCGTCCGCCACGTATTTTTCATAAAAATATTCAACGTCCTGCTTTATAACGAAATTACCGAGAGTTCTTGATTCTTCATCTGTATAACGCTCAATAACCATTCGAACGGAAACGGCTGTTTCCGTTTCATTCACGGTCACGGTGTGACCGTCTGACATTAAAGTCCGATAGTCGCAATACCATTCTTCGTTATCTTCTGAAAATTTATAAACATTATCGTATTTAAGATAACGATCCCCATACGGCTTCGTCTTGTTTGTGTATTTAATATGATCCTTTACGAAACTCTCCATTTCGTATACGCATTCGATAAGATCCCTCTCAACGCCGAAAAGATTTTGCACGATAATATTCATGTTCTCTTCCGGAACCGTTATTTGACCCGAACCGTCAACACTTATGAGATTTTCTTCTTCCCCGTGTTCATAGAAAAAATATCTCGCAGCAGAGAGAAGCTGAATATCCGAAAAGGTATCATCGGCAGAAAAATTATTTGAAAAAACTTGTGTAAGCTGCTCAGTATATTCAAGCACGTCCATACCGTTTGAATACTCGCCTATCTGCTGTGTAACAGCTTCATTTTCACTAACCTTTTCAAGTGAAAACTCATATCTGTATTCCTTTGAGTTTCCAACTGTCGATGCATAAGCGGCCTTTCCGTTTTTCAGAGAAATAACGGTTCCATCATTTCCCTCGTCACTCTGCAACGGCGCACTGAAAGAAAGCTTTGCACCGCCGCCCGAAACGTTTTCGAGCGTGCATACGAGCTTGTCTTCCGTATAATATTCAAGCTCTAAAGAATTGCCTTCTTTTAGCTCTGCCCTGTATTCGTGAACTAAAGTAACTACATCAGTCCCCAAAGTAACCTCACTTACCTTGATGTAAAGTACACGCTCACCGCCGCCCAAAGAACACGCAGTAAGCATAAGTACAAGTATAGCAAAAAACGCCAAAGCTAAAATTTTTTTCTTTTTCATACCACATTCTCCTGCAAAATAAATATTGTAATGCTGAATTTAATGCTGAATTTAATAATTCGCAAATTTCATACTCTTTGGACACTAATTTATTAGTCCCTATTATTATCAACGACCACGCAAGCGGTCGTTGATAAAATTTTATGTAATTTTAAGAGCTCTTAATCATTAAGACGATAAAAATCCAAAACGGTTGCACGATTTTCAAAAAAATTATAATTTTTTCAGTATACGCTCAATTTACGACACTTCACGGATAGTACCGTTCGAAATTGAGTATATCCATATCCTCGCACCTTGATATTCTCATATCAGAGTCATCAACAATATCCAGATCTGCACTTGAAATTATATATTTCGTGCCGGAAAAATAAAACTTTAATTCCACACGCGCGAAAACGTCGCCGTCCTCCTCTTGCCAAAGCATCTCGCAAACAAAATCTTTATCAGTAGTGCACGGTCCGACACGCGCGGGGTAATAGCGGTAGTTTGCATCAAAAATCAGGTCACCTGAAAGGTCTATGCCCAGTATTTCAACGTCGTATTTCTCCATTATCACTTTAGTTGAGAAGAACTCAAATACATAGTAATGCTTCGTTTCTCTGAGTTTAATATTGTCCGCAATAATCGCGCCAACGTCAACTATTTCGTATTCCTTCAGCGTTCTCGCATCAAAAAGATGCACTTCCTCTTTGTGAGTATCCTCTGTGTGCTCAGTCACGAAATTAACTATTATTTGGGATACTCCACACCCCGTAAGTTCCGGTGTGGTCGGGTCGTCGGTTCCGTTCATTCCTTTATAATAAACGTACGGAGAGTATTCGGCATGCGCGTCGCCTGTAAAATCAACAGACTTATCGCCGCTTGTAAGACGAAAATTGCTGTATCTTCCGTCGGTGGGATTTTCCTCGGTCGCCGTAACCGTCAATCCTCTGTTTGTATGTTCAAATACAGGAACTATTTCGTCAATATCGTCCTGCTCGTTATTTTCGATCTCAATATTTTCGGGTATCTCTATCTCCTGCGCGATAGGATAGGTCATAAGGCACAGAGATGCCAAAAAGCACGCGGCAAGTGCCAGCGCGATTACCGAAAGCGCAGGCTTTTTATATCCCATAACACCCTTGACGCGGCGTCTTACGTCGGTCTCGCCGAAAGCGACAGGGCATCCCGCAAAAGAGCGGTGCTTGACACTGCAGTTAAGCAGCGCATAAGAATACGCGTGCCTGCCGTCAGCGTCAAGTTCTTTAATTACTTTCTCGTCGCACGCAAGCTCAATATCGCGGCAGAACATAACGTAGGCTATCCAGACAAAAGGATTAAACCAGTACACCGAAAGCAAAGCAAACGCAAACACTTTCGTAACGTGGTCCCCTCTGCTTATATGCGCCTTTTCGTGCGCGAGAACGTACTCCACATCGGAAATGTCTATATTGTACGGCAGATATATTTTGGGAAAAATCAATCCCAAAACGAAAGGAGATTTTATATTATCGCTCTGCTTTATATTTTTGTACAGCAGAGTAGCCGTGTTAAGCCTCATTCTGAGCGAGAGCGCAGAAACGGCAAAATAACCAGCCAAAAGTGCGGCTCCCGTCACCCACACGGCAAACAAAACGTTACTAAACGTGATTTTCAAGCCTTTATCTTTAACAGGGGCCTTATCCTCACCCGTTACCTCGGTATCGGGTGAGAGTGTGCCGTCACCGTCCGGCACAGTGATATTCGCGGTACCTTGATGCACTTGATCATTTCGAATATCACTGTCCGGCGCAGTAATCTGGCTGTCCGACCCTATAGAAGAACTATTCGGATCGGGCACGAGAAATTCCGTGTCTTCCTTGGGAAAACGTCCGGAAAGAACGTCTTGCGCAGTGACGTCCTTATCGTAGATCATACCAATTGCATGGGAAGAAGATATAACTTCCTTTTCCGGCAGAAGACTGAATCTGCTTTCAAGAGAAAACGGCAAAACGAGTCTGAGCGCAACTACACCCCACATCAGGCAGAACACCCAGCGCGGAGCGCGCTTGAATATCACTCTGAACAAAAGGATAGCCGCAATCATCAGACTTGCTGTGATAGATATTTCAAGAAAGTTTGAGTACGATATTGCCATGCCGTTCCCCTTTCACAAGAAATACAGATTACTTTTCGATGATGTCGCGAATCTTTGCGATCTCCTCATCGGTCAGCTTCTTATCGCCGGAAAAAGCGGCGATAAATGCGGGGATAGAACCGCCGAAACGCTTCTCAACGAGTTCTTCAACGTCTGCGCGCTGAATTTCCTCTTTGGAAACGAGAGAACTTACGATAGTGTTCTCATTTTTAAGAACGCCGCGATCGGAAAGACGCTTGATTACCGTGTAGGTAGTGGTCTTTTTCCAGTCAAGACGCTCTCTGCAGATTTTAGCAAGCTCACCGCTGTTGATCGGCTCATTCTCCCAGAGAATAAGGCAGAAACGGTATTCGCTTTCAAAAACCTTAGGTGCTGACATATTTGTGTCCCTCCTTAATTAAAATTTGGTTACACTAATATTTTAACACCATAGACTCATTTTGTCAATACTAATTGGCACGATTTTTTCCAAAATAAAGAAAAAATTCTCCTTCTGATCTATATTACGACTCAGAAGGAGAAATTCTTTCGAAATATTTAATTTTATTTCAGTTTTCCGAGCACGGCGGTAAAATATTCGGGAAGCTCGGTTTCAAAGCGCATGGTTTCAAGGGTTTTCGGGTGGGTAAGCACAAGCTCCTTTGCATGGAGGCACTGACCGCACAGTATTTTTGCGTTTTGACGTTCAAACTTACTGTGCCCGCCGCCGTACACCTCGTCTCCTGCGAGCGGATGCCCGAGAGACGCCATGTGAACGCGTATTTGGTGCGTGCGCCCCGTTTCAAGCTCAAGGCGGAGATGGGTAAATCCCTCGTATTCAGAGACGACGGAATAATGCGTCACCGCTTCCCTTGCGTGCTCGCTGGTTTTATAGACCGCCATTTTTTTGCGATCGACCGGGTGGCGGCCTACCGGCGCGTCAACAGTGCCGCTCGTTTCGCGGAATCTGCCGTTAGCCAGTGCGTGATACACACGGCTGACCTTGTGCTCCTTTATCTCTCCTGCAAGAAAATTGTGCGCGTTATCGTTTTTGGCAACCACCAAAAGTCCGCTCGTATCCTTATCTATCCTATGGACGATGCCCGGGCGCAGTACTCCTCCGATACCGGAAAGCCTATCCCCGCAGTGATACAAGAGGGCGTTGACCAGCGTTCCGTCGGGATTTCCCGCCGCGGGATGAACTACCATTCCTTTTGGCTTATTTACGACGATTATATCCTCGTCCTCGTAAACTATATCTATCGGGATATTTTGCGGTACAACGTCGGTCGGCTCGGGCTCGGGAATATCAACGTCTATAACGTCTCCCGCCGCTACCTTACCGCTTTTAGCCGCGGTTTTGCCGTTGACCTGAACGTTTCCCGATTCTATCAGCCGCTGAGATGCGCTGCGCGTGATCTCCGCCGCCTCGGAGACGAAAAGATCAAGCCGTTTTCCCGCGTTCCGTTCAGTTACCGTTATCTTCATTTTTCTTCACGTTTTTGAACTCGTAAATCAAAAAATACAGTATAAGCAGTCCTGCTCCGACCGTGATAAACGAATCCGCAATATTGAAAATAGCAAAATCAATCAAGGTAAAGTCGATAAAATCAACGACGTAGCCGTATGCTATCCTGTCGATCATATTTCCGATACCGCCCGCTAAAATAAACGCAAGCGAGGTAACGTACAGCTTATTTTTAGGCTTTGTGACTATCAGATACACAGCTATCGCGATTATCGCAACGGTGGAAAACACGAGGAATATCCATCTGTGATCCTTTAACATTCCAAATGCCGCGCCGGTGTTCTCGCTGTAAGTCAGGTGAATAACGTCCTTGATTATCGGAAAGGTGTCTATACCGCTAAGATACAGAACCGCAAGTTTTTTTGTCAGCTGATCGAGCAGTACCGCGCCGAATGTTATTAATATCCAAAAAAGCATAATTCTTTATAGCAGGACAGCAGGCCGCGGACGGTCTGCTGTCTTTTTCCTTAACTTATTTATTTTCGAGAACTGCCTTGCAGCGAGCGCAAAGGAATCCGTCGTCGGTAGCTTCACCCTCGGTGGAGTAAGCCCAGCAACGGTCGCAACGCTGACCGTCAGCGCCTTCAACAAGCACGCTGATGCCGGAAACAGTCTCACTGAACGCGCCCGCAGGAGCCGCGTCAGAAGAAACTGACACGCCGGAAACGATAAACACGTCGTTAAGTTCCTTGCCGAATGCGGAAAGGAGCTCTACGAGTTTTTCGTCAGAAGAATAGATAGCCACTTTAGCATCAAGAGACTTACCGATCTTCTTCTCCGCGCGGGAAAGCTCAAGAGCCTTCATTACGTCGTCGCGAATATCGAACAGCTTGTTATAACGTTCCTCGATCTCAGGGCAGGAATATGCGGGATCAACTACCGGCATATCGTTGAGCATAACGCTTCTTGCGTCGTCAGACTCAAGATGAGGCATAGACTGCCAGATCTCGTCCGCAGTATAAGCAAGCATCGGAGCGATTATACGGGTAAGTCCGGAAAGAACGATATACATCGCGCTCTGTGCGGAGCGTCTTGCCTTGCCGTCTTTCTTCTCTACGTATACGCGATCCTTGGTTATATCAATATAAAGCTTTGACAGAGTGATGGTGCAGAAGTTGTTTACTGCGTGATAGATGAGGTGGAACTCATAGCTCTCATACGCTTTTTTAGCCTCTGCGATAAGCTTGTTGTACTCGGAAAGCACCCAACGGTCGATGGGATAAAGCTCCTCTACCGCGATCATGTCGGTATTAGGATCGAAATCGGTAGCCTTACCGTTCTCGTCTGCATCGCCGATGTTAGCAAGAATGATGCGGGCAGTGTTACGGATCTTTCTGTAAGTCTCGCAAAGCTGCTTGAATATAGCGTCGGAAACTCTTACGTCTACGCGGTAGTCGCTGGAAGCAACCCAAAGACGAAGAATATCCGCACCGTACTGCTTGATAACGTCCTCTGCCTTGATGTCGTTACCGAGAGATTTGTGCATTGCTTTACCCTCACCGTCAACGACCCAGCCGTGGGTAAGAACGGTCTTAAAGGGAGCACTGTCCTCGCCGCTTCCGATAGCGGTAAGAAGCGAAGACTGGAACCAACCTCTGTACTGGTCAGCACCTTCGAGATATACGTCAGCCGGCCACTTAGCAGTCCAGCCCTCTGCGTTACCCTCTTCAAGGGTAGCAAAGTGGGAAGAACCGGAGTCAAACCAACCGTCAAGAGTATCTGTTTCTTTTTCAAAATGAGTACCGCCGCAATGAGGGCACTTGAAGTCAGCGCCAAGCATCTCTGCAGCTTCTTTTTCGTACCAAGCGTTAGAGCCGAGCTCGCCGAACAGCTTAGCAACCTTGTCAATAGTCTCGTCGTTGCAGATAGGTTTTCCGCAATCCTTACAGTAGAACACGGGAATGGGGAGACCCCAATGACGCTGACGGGAAATACACCAGTCAGCACGCTCGCGGATCATCTGGGTGATACGCTCGCCGCCCCATGCGGGAAGCCACTCTACGTCAGCACAAGCCTTTACTGCCTTGTCCTTGAATGCGTCAACAGAGCAGAACCACTGAGGAGTAGCTCTGAAGATGATCGGCTTCTTACATCTCCAGCAGTGAGGATAGGAGTGCTCGGTCTCCGCGTAAGCGAACAGCGCACCGCTCTCCTTGAGGTCAGCAAAAATAACCTCGTTTGACTTCTCATAGAACAGACCTGCGTATTTACCTGCCGCCTCGGTCTGGTATCCTCTGTCATCCACCGGAACAACGATCTCAAGACCGTACTTCTTACCGGTGTGGTAGTCGTCAACACCAAAGCCGGGAGCGGTATGTACGCATCCGGTACCGGTTTCCATAGTAACGTAATCAGCATTAACGACAAGGCTGTCACGGTCAAGGAAAGGATGGTATGCGGTCATATATTCAAACTCGTCGCCGCGCATAACGGTAACGATCTCGTATTCTTCGATACCCGCCGCCTTCATGGTAGACTCTGCAAGAGCCTCGGCAACTATATAATTTTCGCCCTGCGCTTTTACTACAGCATAGCTCTGATAAGGATGAAGAGCTATCGCAAGGTTACCCGGAAGAGTCCAGGTAGTAGTAGTCCAAATAATGAAATAAGTATTGTCTACATCGCAAACGCCGGACAACTTACCCTTGTCGTCGTGTACCTTGAATTTAACGAATATAGAAGTACACTTATCGTCCTTATACTCGATCTCCGCCTCAGCGAGCGCAGTCTCGTCGTTAGCACACCAGTAAACGGGCTTGAGACCTTTATAGATGTAACCGTTTTTGTACATCTCACCGAACACCTTGACCTCACGCGCTTCAAAGCTCGGAGCCATGGTAACGTAAGGATGCTCCCAGTCACCGATAACGCCGAGACGCTCAAATGAAGCCTTCTGAAGATCAATAAAGTTCTGTGCGAACGCTTCGCAGGCATCACGGAACTCCGGAATGGTCATCTTCTTACGGTCAAGCTTATTCTGCTTGATTATCGCGCTTTCGATAGGCATACCGTG
>CAZGHD010000045.1:0-15280 GCA_964525525.1 uncultured Lachnospiraceae bacterium
AGTGCATACCGATCTCAAGGAAAAACTTTGCAGTTTCGGGAGCGGCGTCAAGAACTTCGCCGATAATTGAATCTTTAGTAACCTTCATAATAATAATACCTCCGTATATATAATGTACTGTTTGAATAATATTATAAATCTTTTGGAACGAATTGTCAATAATTGCGTGAAAGTGTTTACAAATTACTTTCAAACGGTTATAATATTACGGAGCCATATTATAAATATATAATTAAAAGGAAGAAAACCATGAAAGAAAAGTTTATGCGATTTATGTACGGCAGATACGGCAGTGATAATATGAACAACGTTATACTTATAACGGCGCTCGTTTTGTCGCTTGTTCTTAATATGTTCGGTATTCCGGGCAGTTTTTTGCTGCTTGCAGCTCTGATATACACTACTTTCAGGATGTTTTCGAAGAATATCTACGCCAGACGCAGGGAAAACGATGCTTTTATGCGCGTGTGGGGCGGAGTTCCGAGGTTTTTCAAATTATGCTATAATAAATGGAAGGATAGACGCACTTTCCGCTACGTAAAGTGCAAAAACTGCAAAAATACATTGAGATTGCCCCGCGGAAAGGGTGAAATTACCGTTACTTGCCCCGTTTGTAAAAATAAATTCGATTTTCGTTCATAATTTATTTTTAAAACCGAAACACGCAAAAAGCCTATAACTACGGGCTTTTTCGGGGATATTGTGAACAGAATGTGCCGAAAATCGCATAATTTTTTAAAAAATTTTTAAGAAATTGCGAATTTACTATTGCATTTTTGAAAACCTTGTGTTATAATACATACGTAAAAAATATTCTGCAGGAGGAATAAAAAATGAAAAAAGCATTTTCCACCAAACTGCTTGCTCTCTTCGTTCTTGTTCTCACTGTAGCTACTCTCGCAGTAGTTTCCAGTGCGGCAACTTGGGGAGATCCGGCAACCACCGGCTATATCACCACTGGTGAGATCGTTGGTGCTACTATTGATGTTAAGTCCACCGCTGATAACGGCGACGGTACTTACACCATCGTTTTCGATGTAAACGTTGCTGACGGTTACATGATCGAAGACTCCGACCTTCACGACGGTTACATTCCGGTTGAGCCTGTTGTTATCGTAAAAGAGCATCAGGTTGACGGCTCTTTCAACAGAGTTGTAATCGAGAAACTTGAAAAAGGCGACAACGCTGGTTACTACGTAGTTAAGAACTGGACTGTTGATTGCGACATCGAAGTTGAGTGCGTTACTCCCGTTGTTATCACCTACACCGGTGTTATCGACGAAGACCTCACTTTCGAGCAGGACGGTCACGTATACGTACTTAGCAACGTTGCTAACTACGCTGACATCACCATCCTCAACTCCAGAACCGACTATACCAAGGGTATCGTTGACGTGTTCAAGGGCGTTGCAGGCGTAGCAGTTGATGACTACGGTCACATCACTGATCTCAACAATGCTACTACTTCTTACTTCGCAAGCGTATACTTCACCGGCACTTTCGCTAACATGGATGAAGCTACTATCAACTTCACCTACGCTAACGTTGCTGACAGCGTAACCACTTCTGCTAACGTTAACAAGGCAAGTGCTATTCCTTACGAGCTTAATCCCAAGGCTTGGTTCGCTGGCCGTTTCATTATCTTCGGTCAGTCCACTAGCGATTTCGTAAACCGCGGTACTATTAACGTTAACGCTTGTGGCGTATACGTAAAGGCTAAGAACATTATCAACTACGGTACTATCAACGCTTCTAACAACGTTGACAAGACCAACCGCACCACCAACCTCTTCCTTCTTGCTAACGTTGAGAACGCAGGTACTATCAACGCTCACAACGTTAACCTCTACGTAGGTGGCGCTTATGACTACAGCTACGACGTAGCTACTCATACTTACGTTGCTGCTCTTAACGAGTCTACCCTTACCAACAAGGCTACTATGGACCTTGACGGTACCACCCTTACTGTTTACTCCCTTGACAACAAGGCTGACGCAGTAATCGATCTCTCTATCCTTGAGTACATCAATCCCCTTACCGGTAAAGAAGCTTCCAGAGCTTCCTCTCTCGTTCTTACTACCGCAAGCAAGAACGCTGGTATAATCACTGTTGTTGGTAAGGACAACTACGGTATTAAGTTCAATACTCTTAACAACTCCGGTGAAATCTCCGTAACCGGTGATGGCGTTGATGGCGAGGGCCAGGGCCTTCTCACCAACTCCGGTACTTTCCTCTTCAGCACTAAAGAAGCAGAGTTCGAGTACAAGTACACCTCTAACACCTTTACCAGAGCATCTGACCTTGGTAAATGGGAACTTTACGAGAACATCATTTACTGGAATACTCCTAACGGCCGTGACGACGGTGGTAAGAGAGTCGCTCACAAGAACTGCCACTCTGGCGCTGAGTGTGTAGCTGGTTGCTTCGACGCTACCAAGACTGCTGACGTTATTACTCCTGCTGGTATCGAGAACTCCGGTACTATGACCTTCAAGGGCATCTCCACCGGTGCTGGCGAAGCTCAGTTCAAGAACCGCGGCGTATACATCGTTAACAACGGTGAGCTCACCATTGATATGAAGTTCAGAAACAACTTCACTAAGTTCGCACAGGTTGAAGTAAACGGCAATGGCGCTGACTGGCGCACCACTGCTGGTTGGGCTACTACCTGCAACGGCGATATCGAGAACTACGGTACTCTTAACCTCGGCGGTTCCGTTGGTAACGTTTCTTACGTTCCTTACCTCTACAACGCTGAGAACGCTATCGTTAACATCAACGGTAAGTACGAAGTTATGGACTATGATGAAGTAGGCGCAGGTCAGCGTATGGAATTCGAGAGCGGTCTCGTTGTTCTCTACGATGTAGACGCTCAGCTTCTTAACTACGGTACTGTTAACGTTGCAGCTAAGGGCGTTGTCAGCAACTGGGGCGACATCATCAATGCTGGCACTGTTAACGTAGCTGGTCTTGTTAACAACTATGACTGGATCTACGTTCAGAGGACCGGCGTTGTAAACATCAGCGGTGCTGTTAACAACGGTGATGCTGATCACGTTTGCAACGGTTCTCTCGTTAAGTGCAACCACATCGGTCTCCTTGAGATCGCTGGTTCTGTTGTAAACACTGGCAAGCTCAACAACGACTGGAATAGCGACATCCGCATCGAGAAGGGCGCTACTCTTGACAACGTAAACGGTCTCGTTACCAACTGCGGTATCATCGTTAACGTTGGTACCTTCACCACCACTGTTGAAGGTCTTGACAACCAGTTCGCTATCAATGGCTACGACGTAACTTACGTAAACAAGGCTGAGACTGAGGCTCCTGCTGATTCTGAAGAGGACACCAAAGCTCCTGCTGACGACAACGCAGCAGACACCCAGGCTCCTACCAAGACTCCTGCAGCTCAGACTTCTGACATCGCAGTAGCTGGTCTTGCAATCATCGCTACCCTCTCTCTTGCAGGTGTAGTTGTTGCAAAGAAAGTTAGATAATTTAGTCTACCTTAGTTAATGAGTAATATTAAACTTAAAGCGGCTTGCCCGAAAGGGTGAGCCGCTTTTTTTATGCTTTTAGTCTGTGCGATTTTCTGCTCCCGCATCTTTGACGCGGGAGTTTTTCTTTATTTGTAATATTATACCAAAAATCAGAAAAATTCCTTAATTTGGAGTAAAAAACTTATAAAAAAATCAAAATACATATTGCAATTTTATAAAAAATGTTTTATAATTATAGTAATGGAGCGAAGTGGGGGAATTTGGGTTAAAATTCCCCAAAAATCGCTCAAAAATCCGAAAGTGAGGTGATTCTCTGTGGCTTGCAATCTTTCAGGTCAGTATATGCACACGATAGATGATAAGAACAGACTTTTTGTTCCCGCAAAACACAGAGAACAGCTTGGTGAATCTTTTATGATCACCCACCTCGTTGATAAGTGCCTTTCGGTTTACTCTATGGAAGAATGGGAAAACCTGACCGAAAAGATCAGCGCACTTCCACAGGTCAAGGCGCGTGACGTGCTTCGATTCGTTTTTGCATCTGCTGTGGAAGTTCAGCCCGACAAACAGGGCAGAGTAGTTATCCCGCAGGAGCTCCGCGAATATGCACAGCTTGAGAAAAACGTTGTGTTCATCGGTGCCGCAAAGCACGCGGAGATATGGTCGGACGTCAACTGGGCGGAAAAGCAGCGTGAGCTTGAAGCTACTATGCTTGATACCTTGATAGACCTTGGCTTCTGATATGAGTACTGCAAATGAATTCGTGCATATCCCCGTTATGCTTGGGGAATGTATTGATGCTCTTGATATAGATCCCTGCGGAATATACGTCGACTGTACTGCCGGTGGCGGTGGCCATTCTTCTGCGATTGCTGAACGCCTTACCGGTGGCCGGTTGATCTCTATTGACCGCGATATAACCGCCGTTAACACAGTTACAGAGCGACTCAAAAAGTTTGGTGACAGGGTTACCGTGGTGCATGATAATTTTCTCAATCTCTCCGATATACTTGATAGTCTCGGTATTGACCGTGTGAACGGAGTTTTGATGGATCTTGGAGTTTCGTCTTATCAGATAGATACTCCCGAACGTGGATTTTCTTATATGAGAGACGCCGCGCTTGATATGAGAATGAACAGAGACGATCGTTTATCCGCCTATGAGGTGGTCAACGAATACAGCGAAAGTGAGTTAAAAAAGATAATTTACGAGTACGGCGAAGAACGCTACGCTCCAAAGATAGCGTCGGCAATCGTCAGAAAGAGAGAAAGTGAGCCGATAAAAACAACGGCACAGCTTTCTGATATTATATGCTCTGTATACCCGTCCCGTCATAATGAGGGGCATCCCGCGAAAAGGACCTTCCAAGCGATTCGCATAGAGGTAAACGGTGAGCTTGAGATAATCCCGCCTGCGATCAACGCGGCGTGTAAGGCGTTAGCTCCCGGAGGCAGAATGGCGGTAATAACCTTCCACTCACTTGAGGACAGAGCGGTAAAGACAGAGTTTAATAAATTGGCTGAAGGCTGTACTTGCCCGCCGGACTTTCCGGTGTGCGTGTGCGGTAAAACACCCGAGATCAAGGTGCTTACCAAAAAGCCAATCCTCCCGTCGGATGCGGAAAACGAAAATAATTCTCGGGCACGGAGCGCAAAGCTCAGAGTAGCCTTGAAGTTGTAATATATCAGGGTCCCGTACGTTAACTGTTTGCTGCAGCGTATAGGCACGGATAATTATCGGGACCTGCGATATAAATTTTTTGAAAGGAACGGATGCTGAAATGGATAACCGGCAGAGAAACGTTAATACGAATAACGCAAGACCTTACGTGCGTAATAATACTGTTGCCGGAATTAATCCTCTTTGCGACAAGCTCCGCGCGCAGTACGGGCCGCGCTTTGACGTCGCAATAAATCGCAGTATCGTTAGACAGCAGGAGCTCGTTCGTGAAGCTAAACGTAACGGTTGGTCTCGCGTGAGACGTCCAGCTCCGAGTTATAAAGTTAAAAATCCTCTCCGTACGTACGAACCTACTCCTATGGCTGACAGAGACGTGAAAATTTACGATCCGTCGGCGGCAAAGGTGGGACGCGATCTTGCTATGGCCTCGGCCGGAGCCGGTGTGAAATCCGGAAGACCGAGCGGATCAAACGGCACAGAAATGCGTCGCGGCGTTAACGCTATGTCGTACAATTCGACTATTGAGGTTCCTCGCCGCAGTATTTTCAATAGTGTTGGAGACGCTGTATTCGGTAAAAATCTCGGCCGTTCGGACGAGAAACAGGTAAAGAAAAGCGAGTTCCCGATAGGTATCATATTCGCAGTGGTTATCTGTGCTTTGCTGTTTATGCTGGTGGTTTACTGCTCAATGCAGAAGGCTGTCATTGAAGACGAGATTTCTACTCTTGAGGCTAAGGTATCTTCGCTTGCAAGTGAAGAAAAAGCACTTACCGTTCAGCTTGAAATGCGGGACGATCTTCGCGAGATAGAGAAATATGCCGTTGAAACGATCGGTATGGTCAAAAAAGAAAACGTACAGACCAAGTACATTACGACCATTGGCGAAGAAAAGAGCGTAGTTCTTGATTCTGCGGCGTCTGAAGATGATGAAGTTGGCGGCGCTTCGGCAATACTCAGCATATTTGGAAATAAGTTATCAGAATTTGTGGAATATATAAACTGATACCGCAATAAATATTAATAAGAGGGCACGAAAGTGTCAATAAGGGCAGACAGAGAAACGTATATATCCGTGTATCTTGTCTGCCCGAGTGCGTTATAAAAGATGTGAATGAAACGGAGGGTGTAATTTGATCAGACCGGGAGTCAAGGTGCTCAAAAGAAGTTTGATATTGATAATTTGCTTTGCTGTATTTATGGGCATTTTGATTTTTCGACTTTTCGGATTACAGGTTGTAAAGTACGATTATTATCTCAAAAAGGTTACCGATCAGATAACCGTTGAGGGCGAGGTCAACGCAGAGCGCGGTGATATTTACGACCGAAACGGAAATTTGCTTGCGACCAACGTCACCGTGTATCGCGTGTTTATTTCTCCCAAGGATATTCAGGCAGCAATGAAAGATCCTGATGAAAAAAACATAAAAATACGTGAGGCGTATACTGCGGCTAATATGCCGGGCAGAGTGACTTTTACTCAGGCGGAGATGATCTCTCACGCGCTGTCGCAGTATCTTAACGTAAATTACGATGACGTTATGGAAAAAGCGGCCAAAGCAAACCGTCTTGACGAGACGATAAAGCGAGAGGTAGATGCTGATACAGCGGACGCGCTCAGAGCTTTTATTTCGGAAAACAAGCTTTCAAACCAGATACATCTTGAGGCGGGAACAAAAAGGTATTATTGTTACGACAATCTTGCCGCTAACGTTTTAGGCTTCGTCAGCAACGAGGGCGACGGTGTTTTGGGACTTGAAAGCCGATATAATACCGTTCTCAAAGGTAGCGCGGGCAGATATATCTACGCAAAAGACGCAAAAAGCCAGGATATGCCGTTTAAGTACGAGAGCTTTATAGAGCCAGTCAACGGCAAAAATCTTGTGTCCACGCTTGATATGCGTATTCAGTACGAGCTTGAAAATCAGCTTGAGGCGGCATATGAGAAGTCGTTCCCTGCAAAGGGCGTGTGCGGCATCGTTATGGAGGTCAAAACCGGCGAGATACTCGCTATGGGACAATATCCTAACTTTAATTTGAACGAGCCTTACAGCGTTCTCAGCGAGGTTGATATTGAGGAGCTTAACTCTTACGAAAAGGGAAGCGACGAGTATCAGCAACGGTATTCGGAGATGCTTTATAAGGTCTGGAACAATAAGACTATAACCGACCGTTACGAGCCCGGTTCTACTTCAAAAATAATTACCGCGGCGGCGGCTCTTGAGGAGAAAGTGGTTTCGGTAAGTGATAATTTTTATTGCTCCGGTGCGTACAAGATAGAGGGGTATTCACAACCTATCCACTGCCATAAGTTGGTGGGACACGGAAGCGTTACCTTTGCGGAGGGACTTCAGCAATCGTGTAACCCGACCTTTATGGAAACGAGCAAGCGACTCGGCAGAGATTTGTTTTACGGGTATCTTGAGAATTTCGGATACGCGGAGAAAACCGGTATAGATCTTCCGAGTGAATACGACACTATCCTTTCGTCGCTCAACAATATGGGACCGGTCGAGCTTGCGATTTACTCATTCGGTCAGACTTACAAAACGACGGTGCTCCAGCAGTTGACAGCGCTTTCTGCGGTGGCAAATAACGGTCAGATGGTAACTCCTCACGTTATGAAGGAGATAACTGACGACTCGGGAAATGTTATTGAAAGTTATCAGACTAACATCAGACGTCAGGTAATAAGCGAGGAAACTTCCGATACCTTGATGAAGATTCTTGAGGAGGGTGTTTCCGGCAACGGCGCGGCAAAAAATGCGTACGTTAAGGGTTACAAGGTCGCTGCCAAGACGGGTACGTCCGAGAAGACCGACCAGCGTAACGAGGAAGGAAAAACTTATCTGCGAGTAGGCTCGTGCTGTGCGTTTGCGCCGGCTGACGACCCTGAAATAGCCGTTATAATAATGGTGGATGAACCCACAGTCGGAAACGTGTACGGTAGCGTTGTTGCGGCTCCCTACGTTTCAAAACTGCTTGGAACTATACTCCCGTACCTCGGCTATGAAGCGGAATATACCGCAGAGGAGCTTGAGAACATTGACTTTACGGTAAGTAACTATATAGGCTGTGACATAGAGTTTTCAAAGAGTGACCTCGGTTACAGAGGTGTCGCGTACGAGGTAGTAGGCGACGGCGATAAGGTAGTGGCGCAGGTACCGAAGGGCGGAAGCACGATGTCTAAAGAGACCGGTAAGATAATCTTCTTTACCGGTGATGAACAACCTAAAAACACGGTGGAAGTTCCGGACGTTTCGGGTAAGCTTGCGGTTGCCGCAAACCGACTGATAATCAATGCGGGACTGAATATTAAGATAGAAGGTGCGGTAAACTACGACACCGGAAGCGGTGCGGTGGTTATAGCACAGGATCCGCCCGCGGGCGAGATGGTTCCCAGAGGAACGGTCGTTACTGTGGAATTCTTGCACATGGACGGTACAGATTAAAAAAATATAGAGGTAAGTTGAAAACACAGAGTTTTTTGAGCGAGGTGTTTTTATGAAACTTTCCGAAATACTTGCATCGGTCGGTATAAAACTTACAGGCGAAGATATTGATATAAAGAATATTTGCGATGATTCGAGAGAGGTTACTGTCGGTAGCTTGTTCGTTTGCATAAAAGGCGATAATTTTGACGGACACGACTTCGTTTCCGATGCCGCAGAGCGAGGAGCGGCTGCTATAATTATCGAACGTGACGTATCGCTTGAATCTAATATTCATTTAATTAAGGTAAGAAATTCACGACTTGCGCTTTCCATGGCTCTCAAGGCGTGGTACCGCGATCCCGGCAAAAACATCAAGGTGGTAGCGGTTACCGGAACGAATGGAAAAACCTCAACCGTTTCTATCATGAGCGAGATATTCCGCGCGGCGGGATATAAGGTCGGAGTGATAGGTACTTTGTCCTGTGAGACCGATGACGGCAAGATAGATCTTCCCGCGGCGGGAACGCACTCGTTTACCACTCCGGATCAGATACGGCTTTACAGTGCTATATCGAAGATGGCAGAGGCGGGGATAGAATATCTGTTTATGGAGGCTTCCTCGCACGCGCTGTCGCAGTACAGACTTGATGGAATAGATATTTACCTTGGGATATTTACCAATCTTTCCGTGGATCATCTTGATTTTCACGAAAACATGGAACGGTATTTCTTTGCAAAATCAAGGCTGTTTGATATTTCTCAAATATCACTGTTTAACGTTGATGACAAATACGGCAGGGTGCTTTACGATACCTTTTACGATTGTTATTCATACGGAAAGCGCGAAGGCGCGAATTTCAGAGTGGTTGAACTAAGTGACCGCGGAGTAGACGGTATTGAATACCGTTTGGCAAGCAAATTTGGGGATGTGGAGATCTCATCTCCCATCCCTGGGCGATTCACCGTTTACAATACTCTTGCCGCCGCGGCAGGCGCGATGCTTTGCGGAATAGATCAGGACGTGATAGTGCGCGCTATCTCCGAATTTTCCGGGGTGCCGGGTAGAATGCAGAAACTTGATCTGGATGGCAAGGCAAAATTTGATGTTTTTATTGATTACGCGCACACTCCCGACGCGCTCGAGTCACTGCTTTTATCGGTTAGAGAATTCAGAAAAAGCGGGCAGAGGATAATAACCTTGTTCGGCTGCGGCGGAGAGCGCGATAGATCAAAACGTAAAGAAATGGGTAGGATAGCAACGAAGCTGTCTGACGTTACGGTTATAACGGCGGACAACAGCCGAAACGAACCGATAGACGAGATAATACGCGATATAATGCGCGGCGTGGATCGCGAAAAGGCGTACAAGATAATAAAAAACAGAAAAGACGCGATCATATACGCATTAAGCATCGCAGAGGCGGGTGACATTATTCTGCTTTGCGGTAAAGGACATGAAAAATATGAGATAGACGGCACGGGCAGGCATTATTTTGATGAAGCTGAAATAGTTTATACGGCAGTTTTCGGAAAATGATACGCTGCTCGGTAGAGAGATAACGGAGGATATATCATAAAAATGACAGCAAGCTATATTATAACTCTTTTTGCGGTTTTTGCCGCTACGGCGATTATACTGAAGTTTCTTATCCCAAAACTCAAAAGTATGAAAATGGGACAAAAGATTCTTGATATAGGTCCGAGATGGCACAAGTCAAAGGAAGGAACCCCTACGATGGGCGGAATATCCTTTTTGATCTCTGTATCTGCCGCGATAATAGTTTACGTTGTTTTCCATCTGTTTAGCGGTGGTTCAGTTTTTGAAGTATTGCCGCTTATCGTAACCTACCTGATGGCGCTTGCAAACGGACTTATCGGAATATTCGATGATATTGTCAAGCTTACCAAAAAACAGAACGAAGGACTTAGTGCGTCTCAAAAATTTCTTTTGCAGATACTCGTTGCCGCTATATATATCGCGGCTATGAGGGGGCTCGGATTTATAACGACCGAGATGAATATTCCCTTTATAAACGTAACGTTAGACTTTGGTATATTCTATTATATCATCGCTATCTTACTTATCGTGGGCATCGTCAACAGCGCTAACCTCACCGACGGAATAGACGGACTCGTCTCCTGCGTGACGGTGGTTATTATGGGATTCTTCTCGTTTTGCGCTTTCAAGCTCGGAGACGCGGGCCTCGGCGTTCTCAGCAGCGCGGTGCTTGGTGCGGCGCTTGGATTCCTGGTTTACAATTTCCATCCCGCAAGAGTGTTCATGGGTGATACCGGCTCGCTGTTTTTGGGCGGTGTAGCAGTAGGCGCGGCGTTTATCGCGGGTGATCCGCTTATAATAGTTATAGCGGGACTTATATATCTTATCGAGGCTATGTCGGATATTATTCAGGTCGGATATTATAAGATGACCAAAAAGAGAATATTCAAGATGGCGCCGATACATCATCATTTTGAAAAATGCGGTTGGAGCGAGATCAAGATAGTAGTCGTATTTTCTCTGCTTACTTTGATCACCTGCGTTCTGTCTGCGGTGTCTATGTTTATCTAAAAAAGTATTATATAATTATCGAAGGAGGGAGATAGTTGCAGGATAAAAACAATATTAAAAATCAAAATAACGTCTCCCGCCCCGAGCCTAAAAAGCCGGCTGCGATAAACGGAGTTATACGCAAGGAACAAGGCGAGCTTGCGCTGACTCCCGCGCAGAAAAAAGATCGGTCTTTTGAACGAATAAAAACCGGTGTTGACCGTCCGCTGTTTATTCTCGTGCTCGTACTTCTTGCTATCGGATCGATAATGGTATTCAGCGCGAGCTATGTGTACGCTCAAAGCAAGACGGGCGACAGTATGTATTTTATAAAAAGGCAGATAATTTTTGCCGCGGTAGGCGTTGCCGGAATGCTTATCGTTATGCGTGTACCGTATACCGTTTACAAAAAATACGCGTGGCTCATCTTCGGAATAAGCGCGGTGCTTTTGATCTCGGTTCTCGTTATCGGCGTATCCGAGGGTGAGGCGCAAAGATGGATAAAACTCCCCGGTGGACTTACTCTTCAGCCGTCCGAGGTTATGAAGTTTGCCATAGTTGTAATAATGGCTTGGTATATGTCATACAAGAATAAATTCAAAGAAAACAGTCAAACCCAGCATAAGACGCTAATCTACGATGCCCTTATACCGTTTGGATTGATCGGTGCCGCGTGTATTCTCATAATGCTGGAAAATCACCTGTCGGGAACGATCATAGTCGGACTTATAGGTCTGTCTGTAATGATTGCCGGCGGAGGAAGTATCAGAGCTATTTTTGCGGCAGGAGCAGTGGTAGTTCCCGCAGGACTTGCGTTCCTGTTTTTGGGTAAAGGCTATCAAAGTAACAGAATTCAGATATGGCTCAATCCCGAGGCATTCCCGCGCGACGGAGGCTACCAGAACATTCAGGGGCTTTACGCGATAGGCTCCGGAGGTTTTCTCGGAGTCGGACTGGGCAACAGTCGTATGAAATACAGCTACGTTTCTCAGCCGCAAAACGACTTTATCTTTTCTATCGTTTGCGAGGAGCTCGGATTTGTCGGCGCAGTTGCGATAATGTGCTTGTTCGCGCTGATGGTTTGGCGGGGAATGGTAGTAGCGATGCACGCGCCGGATAAATTTTCTTCGCTTGTCGCTATGGGAATAAGCTGTAAGGTCGCTATTCAGGTACTTCTCAACATAGCGGTAGTTACCAACACAATACCCAATACCGGAATATCCTTGCCGTTTTTCAGCTACGGCGGAACGGCGATAGTAATACTTATGCTTGAAATGGGCGTGTTGCTTTCAATATCGAGACACTCGTATCAAAAGAAGTAATATACGGAGAATTAACGAAAATGAGAGTTATAATGACGGGCGGCGGAACGGGCGGACACATAAATCCCGCTATCGCCATAGCGAATACTATAAAACAGAACGTGCCGAACTCGGAGATCCTTTTCGTCGGACGAGAATCAGGGCTTGAGAACAAGCTCGTTCCCGCCGCGGGATATGATATTAAGTACGTCGAGATACAGGGTATACGCAGGAGCCTTTCTCCGCAGAATATAAAGACCGCGTACCTCGCGGCAATATCTCCGTACAAAGCCAAAAAAATAATCAAAGAATTTAAGCCGGATATAGTAATCGGTACGGGCGGATACGTTTGTTGGCCGGTTCTCCGCGCGGCGTCTATGATGGGAGTTCCGAGCGCGGTGCACGAATCCAACGCCGTTCCCGGAGTTGCAACAAAGATGCTGTCAAAATACGTTGACAGAATATGGCTTAATTTCAAAGAGACAGAGAAATATATAAAGCATAAGGGTAAAACCGTTCACGTCGGAAATCCTTTGCTTGGTGAATTTTCTTCACTTACGAAAGAAGAAGCGCGCCGTAGTCTCGGGATAGACGACAAATACAAGTGCTTTATCCTGTCATTTGGCGGCAGTCTCGGCGCAGAGAAGGTAAACGAAGCGGTGCTTGAACTGATGCGCGATTATTCTTCAAAGCAGGATGACGTGTATCACGTCCACGCAACCGGCGCGATTGAATATGAAGCCGCTTCAAAAATGTTTTCCGACTACGGTCTTGACGGCGCGGAAAATATCAAGCTGCTTGAATATATTTACGATATGCCGCACCAGATGGCGGCGGCTGATATAGTAATCTCCCGTGCGGGAGCGATGACGGTGTCCGAGCTTTCTATGCAGAAAAAGGTCAGCGTGATGATCCCGTCACCCAACGTGACAAACAATCACCAGTATAAAAACGCGAAAGTCCTTGCCGATGCGGACGCGGCAGTGTTGATCGAAGAAAAAGAGCTTTCTGACCGAAGACTCGAAAAAGAGATCAGAGCACTTCGCGACACAGACGGACGCGCTGATAAAATGCGCGAGGCAATATCCGCTTTCGCACTTAAAGATGCAAACAAGAGGATACTTGACGAGGTGTTTGATCTCGTTAACAAAAAATAAATTTTGATTTGGGAGGATTCGGATGCAGGGTAATACGCAAAGAAAAACTCCGTCCTCCTCGGACGTACAAAATCCAAACAAAAAAAGACGCAGGATACGTCCTGCGATCGTGATATTGGCGATGATTCTTTTGGCCGCAGTTTTCATCGTATCAGCATATTTTATTCTGAGGATCCGAACGGTGGAATTCAGCGGAAGTGAGAGATATTCGCACGAGCAGTTGCTCTCCGCGTCGGGAATAATTTTCGGAGAGAAGATGTACGGCATAAACAAAGGCTCGATCGAAGATAATATAATCAAGGGTTGCCCGTACGTCAAACAAGCTGTTATAACCCGAGGACTGCCGAGTATTTTGAAAATAGAGATAGAGGAATATGTTCCTGTGTTTTACATCGAGGTTGGCGGTGAATATTTCGTTTTCGGTGAGAATATGCGCGTTCTTGAGAGACTGACGTCAAAAGAGGACGCGGAAAACCGCGGGCTTATAAAGCTGGTGATAAGCGGGGCGAGCTACGCCGTGGTCGGTCAGTATCTGGTGATTGGTGACGGCAGTGACGACGAGTTTATCAAAAAAGTGATGCGCGGAGTTATGGAGTGTGACATATACGAGAGAATAAACATCGTGGACATACGAGACAAGTACGACATTTTCGCGGTGTGTGACGGACTTTATAAGATGATTCTGGGTGACAGCTCTGACCTTACCGTTAAGCTGAATCTTGGCGGGAAAATCCTTGAGGACAGTATGTTCGATAACAATCAAAACAAGGCTCAGATAGATCTCACAAATACTACGGAACCAAGCGTTATCGTGGACAATCAGATAGTTTTTGAGTAAAAACGGCTCGAAAACCCGTAAAATGCGAATTTTTTGTAAAAAAATCAATAAAATTTGCTTAAAACTATTGCAAAAATGATAAAAAAATATTATTATATAAGAAGTATATATTATTTAATAATATATTTGTTCAAAGAGGTAGAATTATGGGATCTAAAATTATCGGCATCTGCGGCCCGTCCGGCAGCGGAAAGAGTACGGTTGCAGACGTATTGGCAGAACAATTAAAAGCATCAGTTATACATTTGGATCATCATTTCAAAAGTGAACTTCCGCAGATATGTTCGCCGGATGACAATCAGTATTATCCGGACTGGAACAGCCCGGAATCCATCACATGGGAAGAAGTTTTGGAAGAACTGCGTGAAGTAAAGCAAAACGGAACATCTGAATGGGTGATCGTTGAGGGAATGCTTCTGTTCTGCATTGACCCGCTCTATGAAATGCTGGACACCAAAATCTTTGTCAGCGCTAACATCGAAACTTGTTTGTACCGAAGAATTGTGCGTAACGTCAGCTTGTTTGGTCAAACTCCCGAATATATCGGTGGGTATTATCTGAAATGCGCCAGACACAGAGAGGCGGAATATTGCTTGCCTTTTGCTAACCGTGCAGACTTTATTATCGATAACGACGTTTCTTTTTCAGATCAGCTGAAACAAATTCAGCAGAAGCTGTAAAACAATTTATAAATTAAAAAAACTAACTACGTGTTAAAACCCTAACATATTTTGGGAGGAAATATAAAAATGGCATTTGAACTTGATGAAAATCTCGACCTTGGCGTATGTATAAAAGTTGTCGGCGTCGGCGGCGGCGGTAAT
>CAZGHD010000046.1:0-15264 GCA_964525525.1 uncultured Lachnospiraceae bacterium
GAGCGCCGTCAGTATTTCGGCGAGACTGACGAGACGGTTAATCTGCGCACCAAAGCGGCTCTTGAAGCAGGTCTCAAGGTAATCCTTTGCCTTGGCGAGCTTCTCGAAGCACGCCAGAGCGGAATCACCACCGAGATAGTTTCCATGCAGACCAAGCTCGATCTTGCAGGAATATCCAAAGAACAGCTTAAGAACGTAATTATCGCATACGAACCCGTATGGGCTATCGGTACCGGTCTTACCGCTCCTCCCGAGCAGGCTGATGAAGCTTGCGGCGTTATCCGCGACGTTATCGAGACTCTCTACGACAAAGAAGCAGCTGAGGGTATCACCATTCAGTACGGCGGCTCTATGAACGACGGTAACGCAAAAGAGCTTCTCGCTAAAGTAAACGTTGACGGCGGTCTTATCGGCGGCGCATCTCTCAAGGCAGACGCTTTTGCCGCTATCGTTGACGCAGCACAGTAATAATCAAAAACAACGGCATGGAGGATTGCCCGATGATAGGAAAAATGATCAAAAGTTATTTTAAAGTATCGAAGCGGCATTTGAGCATCGTTTTAATTTTCGCGATGCTCATCTCCATGCCGTTGTTCACCGTAAAGACAAACGCAGAGGAAACGACGTCTGACGCTGTCACTGCCGTTTCAATCATGAAAAACAAGGAAAAGGTAGAGATCCTCGCAACCCTTACAGAGTCCTATCTTTCCGAGCACAAGGGTGAGCCGATATATCTCTTTGAGCTCACCCCGTACCAAAACGTATCAAGCATTTCCGATTATCAGCCGATAGACGAAGCAAAGGCGAATGCAAAAATGACCTTTGACGTTTCGCTGTCCTCCGGCACGAGAACGAGAATATCGTCAAGTTTCGTTATCGCGTACAAAAATCAGGACGGAAGTTATACACCTCTCGGTCAGCCGATGTATATAAGTAATCCCGAGCTGACCGCGGCTAATTCCTACGTATACCCCACCGCTTTTTCCAAAAAAGGTCTTATTATCTCCGACGTGACCGACGCCGAACTGCTGGGAGTTGCAAACACAGTCATTACTCTCCCGATAAACGAGTATTTCCTGTCTGACAGCAGTTCCGACACCGTATCCTATCTTTATAACGGAAAGACCTTCTATTTTGACCGTAACAAGATCGACGAACTTGACGTCAATATCAGATCTCTTTCAGGCACCGGAGTTCATATTTATCTCAATATTGTTCTTTCCTCTAACGAAAACTCCGCATTTGACGGGCTCTCCTCTCTTTATTTTGAAGATTCAGACGAGAACGCCCTTTACTACGCAATCAACACCGCAAACGAGACCGGTGCGTCTTATTTTGAAGCGTTTATGAAATTTATTTCCGAACGTTATTCAAACACTGACAAGCCGTACGGCTTTGCGGGAAGCTATATAATCGGTTACAACGTAAACGCAAGCAGAAAATACAATTCAATGGGCGAGCGCGAGCTCGCAGAGTATGCAAAGCAGTACGCAAGCACTTTCCGTACCGCTTACGCGATAGTAAAATCCTCTTATAACAACGCAAATCTTTTCGTTTCGATAGCAAACAACTTTACCGCAAAGAGACCGGAACCCTCGGCAGAGGTTAATAAAAAGCTTGATTTCGGAGCGAAAGAATTTATCACCGAGTTCAACGGCATAATCAACGCATCCGGAAATATCGGCTGGAACGTAGCAATAAACGCGCTCCCCTCTGACGTTACAAACGCATCCCAGTGGGCGGATTCACTTGCCGAAAGCAATCTTGAAACGCCTTATATCACGATGGCTAATATTGACGTACTCAGCCGCTTCCTTATCCAGACGGAGTTTCTTTTCTCAGGCGACGTGCGCCGAATAATAGTAAGCGAGTTTCTGGCGGCAACTCCCGAAGCAAATGAAAACATCAGCATAGACGCCGCTCAAAAGCAGCAGGCGGCAGCCTTCGCATACGCATATTACAAAGCGGCGGCGAACAGTTACATCGACGCTATAATATATGGAAGACAAATAGATGGCCAAAACGACGGCGGCAGTTACGGTCTTTGGACCGCGCAGCCCGGCACTTCGGACGAGAGAAATTCCAAAAAGTATATATACGAAATATTCGAAAGCATCGACGCAAAGTCTCCGTCTCCGCTGACAGATTTTGCTATCCCAATAATCGGCATATCTTCGTTTGAATCCAAGATAGAGGGATTTTCCGCTCTTACGCCCTCCTGCACGACGATAGAAGGAGTGCAAACGTCTGTCGTGGATATTGAAAAAGGCTTCAGACGTTCTTCCCTGTTTGACTTCACGAAAGGCGATCTTTGCGGATTCAAGATCGCAGAAAACGCAAAAGCGATAGAGCTCACCGCGGGTGATACGCCAGAAACCTCCCTGCTCCATGCAGTGCTCGACGCGTCAAATCCGTATGAATATATGGGCATCGACGTCACCGCGGAAAAGAATTTCGTCATTGACGACTCGAAATATCTCACCGTCCGCGTAAAAGCCGAAGCTCCAGCAGACGTATCCACCGTATCCTTTATGCTCCGTCTTTACAGCGGCGCATCAAAAGCACTTGATACCTACGTATACGAAGGAACTGCACAGATTGAGCCCGGCAAATGGACAGACGTAACCTTCGACGTAAGCGAATATATCAAAAACACGAAAAACACTGTAAAAAATATTAAAATATGGATTAGATCCACCGACGAAAAGGTGCATGAAGGTGATTTCGGGTTCTATCTCGAGTCCATCTGCACTTGGGAAAGCAAGGGGCTTTCGGTATTCGCGATAATTATGATAATTATCGGAATTATCGTACTCGGTTTTGCGGGATTCATCGGATATATGTTCTTGCGCGGTTATCTTCGCCGCCGTCGCCGTCGTCTCCACCGTCAAAAGATAGCGGAATTCCGCGCGATGGAGAAAAAACGTCAGGAGGAAAAGCTTCGCCAAACCTTAAAGAATCTTTTCCCGGACGATGACAACAGCGGCCCGTCAAACGGCTCAAACGGTGACCTCTGATGCAGAAAGAATCTTCACAGACAAATCAGTCGTCAAAGAAATACAAAAAGCTGATCTCAAACACCGCCATTCTCGGAATAGGCACGTTCGGATCAAAGCTGCTCGTATTTCTTTTGATGCCGCTGTACACGCACTATCTCTCCACATCACAGTACAGTGACGCAGACCTGATTACTCAAACGGCCAATCTCCTGCTCCCCCTCGTTTCAATGGGGATATACGAAGCGGTATTCAGATTTACTCTGGACAGCGATTACGACAGGCGGGACGTTTTCTCGTCAGGACTGTTTACAATCATAGCGGGCGGGGCTGTTTTGATAGCCGTCTCACCTCTGCTTTCAAAAATATCTTACTTTGGCGGATACACTTGGCTGATCTGCTCTTACGTTATCGCATCCTGCCTAAAATCTCTTTGCGCGCAGTTCGTGCGCGCCGAAGGCAAAAGCGCGCTTTTCGCCGCACAGGGCATACTCGGTACGGCGATCACAATAGCGCTCAACGTAGCGTTTCTCGTGTTTTACGGAATGGGCGTTATCGGATACGTGCTGTCGGTAGTTATCTCTGACGTAGCAGTTTCCCTCGTGCTTCTCTTCCCCTGTAAGGTATATAAAAACATCAGCATTAAATCGGTGAAATCATCCACCGTTTCATCTATGCTCCGCTTCAGCGTTCCGCTGATTCCCACCACCGTTTTTTGGTGGATAACAAACGTTGCGGACAGATATATGGTAAACTCGATGATAGGAGCCGACGTAAACGGTCTGTACGCCGCCGCGTACAAGATTCCGTCACTCCTCATTCTGCTGTCAGGAATCTTTATCGAGGCTTGGCAGTTCTCCGCTTTGACCGAGCGTGGCAGCCGTGAGGCTATAGACTTTTTCGGAGTGGTCTTTGAGAGTTTTCAGGGCGTTATGTTTATGGCAGCTACCGCGATGATAGCTTTCACGCGCGTGATACCAATGGTTTTATTTGCGCCTAAATACCACGATGCATGGCAGTATATCCCGATCCTGCTCGCGGCTACCGTATTCTCAAGCCTCGTCACTTTTATGGGTAGTGTGTACCTCGTAAACAAAAAAAGCATCCTGTCGTTTATTACCGCTTTTATCGGAGCAGTGATAAACGTCATTCTCAATTTTTTGCTTATTCCCACTTCGCTTGGCGCAAACGGAGCGGCAATCGCAACTTTCGCGAGTTACTTTATCGTATTTATTATTCGAGCAATCAACTCAAGAAAGCACATTCCGTTTAATCTCCACGTCATAAAGTTAACCGTGAATACGGCTATCTTAGCACTTCAGATATACACGATGCTCGCGCAGGTGCCGTTTTACGTAATTTGGCAGGTCATTTGCGCCGCGGCTATCCTTGTAATAAACGCAGGACCGATATTCAAAGGTATAAAAAAAGTCATAAGAAGATAAACGAATACTCAATTGGAAATCGGCGGCAACAAATACGAGGCCAGCGTCCTTGTTGGTTATACGTCAATGAACGAGACGCTTCTCTATGACGTTCAGGACTTGAAGCCCACAAACTATGAGATAAAAGAAAAAAAGGCTCAACCAAAACTGGCTGGAAATGAATCCGACACCAGAAAGACGGTTGAGTCTTCTGGTACCATTATAGCAGAAAATTCTGAAAAGTCAATAGGTGAAGTCAAAAAATCTTTGACGCCAGAACAGGAAGAATACTTCAAGGACTCTGTTGTGCGTGACGAGACAGGAAACCTGAAGGTTATGTATCACGGCACGTCAAAGGGCGGGCACACTATGTTCGACCCTTACGGCAAAGCTAACCACGGACTTTAATCCAGAGCAGAGACACTACCCAAAAATGTCTCTGCTTTTTTGTCACGTTTTTCGCCGTTTATTATGTGAAATCCACCATCACTTCATATAAAATTAACAAATTCAACTTGACAATCTACCGAACTTAATATATACTATATCCAACCTAGTACAGGAGGAAAGACAAATGAAAATTCGCGCATCCCTGTTATCCCTGCTGCTTATCTTTGCTTTGCTTCTTCCCTGTCTCGTTGCTTGTGATTCACAAAGCACCGACACACCGGAAGATACTACTACAAGCGCAGATACCACCGCAGCTCCCACCTCCGTTGATCTCAAACTCAACGACACGGCTATTGAAAACTATACGATAATCTACTCTGACGTAGAGCTCGATTTCAATCTCCGCGCCGCTGAATACATAAAAGACGAGATCAGCGCGATCACCGGTAAAGAGCTTGAAGTAAAGCTTGATACCGAAGCTGACGAAACAGACCTCGAGATACTCGTTGGACTTACCAACCGTGCGGCATCGGCTGACGCGGCAAACGTATCTCTTGGAGACCTTGAGTTTATCTCATCTGCCAAGGGCACCCAGATAGTCCTTTACGGTGAGGAATACATGGTCGCAGCTGCAGCATACAACTTTATTGATAAGAATTTCGTAAACAGATCTTCTGATTCAGTTTCCGTATCCGAAGACCTTACTCCCAAAACTCCCGAGTTCAAAACTCCCGAGAACTTTATTCTCATGATCGGCGACGGTATGGGCTTTAACTCCCTTGAATACGGCGAGCAGCTGTTCATCGCCGGCACTTACACAGCGGTTGAATGGTCCAACTATCCTCATTATAACGTAGCGGACAGACTTCCCTACAAAGCGGCATCACACACTTCCCCCAAGGGCGCTGACATCGTTACTGACAGCGCGGCAGGCGGTACCGCTCTCGCAACCGGTTACAAGACCTACACCGGCGTTATCGGTATGAACACCGACTTTGAGCCCATCAAGAATCTTTGCGAGCTCGCAATGGAAAAAGGTATGGCAACCGCAGTTCTCACCACCGACACAAGAGTAGGAGCTACACCTGCATCTTTCACAGCTCATACTCACTCAAGAGATGAAGAGGATGACATCGCTTCCATGCAGGACGCATCCAACATTGACGTAATCCTCGGTGACGTGTGCGATCCCGCAGCGGCACTCCGCAGAGCGTTTGACGTTGTTTCCGAGTCTGAAAACGGTTTCTTTATGATGTATGAAGAAGCTTATATTGACAAAGGCTCTCACGATAACGATTCAAAGACATTTTATACCGCTTACTCCAAGCTTAACACCGCTCTTCGCGCAGCTATGGAGTACGTGATGTACAACCCCGATACACTTCTCATTCTCACCGCTGACCACGAGACCGGCGGTATTCAGTGGAATGAGGAAAAATCCGCATACGAATACACCTACACCGAGCACACCGGTGTTAACGTACCCTTCTACGCTCTCGGCGAAGGCGTTTCCCACATTGACGGCAACACCTACGAGAACGTTTACATTGCAAAGCTGATAGCTAAACTCATGGGCGAAGACAACTTCGGTGATCCCGATATTCCCGACGCCACCGATGCAACAGGTCTTGAAGTTCCTTCCGATGATGATCTCAAGGCCGCAACCGACAAAGAAAACGCCGACAGAGACGCTCTCAAGACAAGACTTGAGGAGCAGGAAAAAGCAGAGCTTGCCGAGCGCGAAAGCCTGAGAGCAGAGCTGCTTGCGGCAGACTGAGAAGAGGAGGATAATTACCAATGAAGAAATTCACAAAATCGATCATTTCGATGTTGCTTATTGCTGTATTTCTGGTTTCTCCGCTCCTCTCCTGCGGTGATCAGAATACCGATGTAGGCACTCCCGATAATTCAGAAATAAAAATTAACGATACCGCTCTTGCAGATTACGTAATCGTTTACGCTGATGAAGAGCTTGACTTCGGTCTCAACGCCGCTGAATACGTAAGAGACGAGATCAAAGAAGAAACCGGCCTTGAACTTGCAGTTAAGCTTGACACCGAGGCAGAGGAGACCGAGTGCGAGATCCTTATCGGTCTCACCAACCGCGCGGCTTCCGCTGAAGCGGCAAAAACCGAACTTGGCGGATACGAGTTCATCGTAGCTGCAAAGGATAAGAAAATAATCCTGTACGGTGAGGAATATATGGTCGCAGGTGCGGCATATAACTTCATAGATAAAAACGTAGCGAACTCATCCGGCGCAAACGTTACTCTCTCCGCAGAGTTTACACCCAAGTCTCCCGAGTACAAAACTCCCGAGAACTTTATTCTCCTTATCGGCGACGGTATGGGATTCAACTCTCTTGAATTCGGAGAAGATATGTACGAAGAAGGCAAGCGTCTTATGCTTGAGGACACTATGTCCTATACGCAGTATAAGGTAGCAGACCGTCTCCCCTATAAAGCACAGTCTCATACCCGTTCCGCTGACGCAGAGCCGGTTACCGACAGTGCGGCAGGCGGTACCGCCCTTGCAACCGGTTACAAAACGTATAACGGAGTAGTAGGTCTTAACGATAGTTTGGAAGAGGTTAAAAATCTTTCCGAACTCGCTATTGAACTCGGCAAGATGACAGCCGTTCTCACCACCGATACCCGTGACGGTGCTACCCCTGCATCTTTCTCCGCTCATACCGACGGACGTGGCGAAAGTGATGACATCAGAACGCAGCAGGAAAGCAGCGCTATCGACTTAATAGTAGGTGACATCAGAAATCCCGCTGTAGCTATCAGAGACGCTCTTGACGAGATAGGCGATGCTGAAAACGGATTCTTTATGATGTTCGAGGAAGCTCACATAGACAAAGCGTCTCACAATAACGACGCTGACTCGATGTACGTTGCTTACACCAGACTTAACACCGAGCTCCGCGTATTCAGCGAGTTTATTATGTACAATCCCGATACCGTGCTCATTCTTACCGCTGACCACGAGACCGGCGGCATTACTTGGAATGAAGAAAAAGGTGCATACAATTACACTACCGGCAGCCACACCGGAGCTTGCGTACCCTTCTACGCAATCGGTGAAGGTGTTTCCCACATTGACGGTAAAAAATATGACAACACCTATATTCCTAAGCTTATAGCAAGTCTTATGGGCGAAGACAACTTCGGTGATCCCGAAAGAGAAGAAGAAACCGATAAGACCGGTCTTGAAGAATTATCCGCAAAAGAGCTTATTGCTATAGCGAAAAAGATGAATGAAGCCGATAAAGCTTACACCAGCAAAAAGAATGCGGAGAAAAAAGCTGCCCTTGAGCTTAAGCAGGCACTCAGAGAAGCCTGGGGCTTGGCAAACTAACGTAATTTAACAGATTTATCCCAAAAACAAGGTTTCTTTTTTAAGAAGCCTTGTTTTTATTGTATTTTTAGCTAACAGAGCAAGATTTTGACTTGACAGTAAAATAAAATTAAGATATACTTATAATTAGAATCTTGTGCGAAAGGAGACGTTTTGTGAAAGCGGGTTTTTTGATCAAGGCAATCGGTTTTTTTCTCTCCTCTTTCTGCTTTAACGTAGGAGGATTCAGAATACTTCCGCCGTTTATAGGATTGTTTATAATGGTCCTCGGTATATCAAAGACCAGAAATTTCTATTCGTCAGACCGCTCTCGCGCGGCGTCAAGCGTATATAAGATCAACGCGGTCTTATCTCTTTTTGGCAGCTTCGTGTCACTGTCGAAATTCACAGATGAAAGTCCGCTCGGCTCCGTGCTTCCGGCGCTTCCGTTTATATACGCTCTGTCCGCTGTTATGTGCGCTGTCGGCGTCGTCTTTCTTTTCGTTCAGATGGCGGAATATTTCGTTAAATATTCCACCTGCGCCGTGATGTGGAAAGCTGTGAGAGTAGTCATCCCCGCACTCTATTCCGCATCGCAAATTCTTGTTGCCGTATACGAGATCACTTCGTTTTCGGCACTGTCAGACATTGTATTTTTTTCCACCGTCGGAGCTAATCTCCTGTTGACTCTGTTTCTCGTCATCGCGGCGTTTTCAGATCACTCGGCAGTAAGAAAAGAATCTCCCTCGGCGGAATGAATAATCGAAAGGTAAAAGCTATGAAAAACAAGAACACAACGCTTATGCGTTATACCTCACCCGCGCCCAAGTATATGGACGCGCTTCCGATAGGTAACGGTTGTCTTGCGGCTATCGCTCTCGGTACTCCCAAGGAAGTACTTTCCCTCAACCACGAGCTTCTCTACCGTCACGAGCATGACGAAAGAGATATGCATCAGGAGGTCAAGGGAGACCTTACCGAGCTTCGCGAGATGCTCCTTGACAGAAAATTTGCAGAAGGCAGCCTGCTTGCAAACGAAATGCTCGGCGGCCGCGGCGGACTCAAGGGCGGTCCCCTCCGCACACAGGTAGACCCCTACCAGACCGCGGGTGACCTCTACATATGCTCCCCTGACGGACGAATCTCCGAATACGAGCGCACTCTCGATCTTGAGAGCGCAGCTATGACCGTTTCTTACCGCTCTGACGGCGTTAAGATCGTCCGTGAGTACCGTGCACTCCACGGCGAGGACAGGGTTATCTGCGTAACCATCAAAGCTGAAAAGCCCTCTGACTTCGGCTTCTATTTTGACCGTATTAACGATAAGGGCTGTAAGCTCACCTTCGGCGCATCCGAAAATATCGTCAGCATGGTCGGCGAATTTGACGGCAACTGCCGTTTTGCAGACGTTGCGAAGATCGCCTCTACCGACGGTAAGATCGAGCTCCTTTCCGGCAAGATCAACGTTATCGGTATGACCGAGGCTATCGTCTTCATAAACATCGCAGTTACCGATAAAGCAGGCGATCCCCTTAAAAAAGCTGTTGCGGCATTCCCCGAAAAGAGCCTTGACGTACTTTATAAGCAGCACAAGGAATCTTACACCGACAGATTCAACCGCTGCTCTCTTGATATATTCTCCGAGGACGACCTCCGCACTATGGATGCGAGAATTCACGACTACCGCGACGAGAAGGACGATCCCGCTATGCCGGTTCTTTACTTCAACTACGGTCGTTATCTGCTTATCTCGTCTTCCGGCGAACTTCCGCCTCATCTTCAGGGTAAATGGTGTAACGAGATTTATCCGCCGTGGGAATCTGACTTCCACCTTGATATAAATCTCCAGATGAACTACTGGCCGGCTGAGACCACCGGTCTTTCCGAGTATACTTCTTCTCTGTTCAATTACTGTGAGAAGCTCATTCCCGGAGCGCAGAAAATGGCGAAGGCTCTCTACGGTTGCCGCGGCATTTGGTTCCCGCTGTGTGCAGACGCATCCGGCAATGCAACTCCCGAAAGCTACGGTTGGGGCGTTTGGATTGGTGCCGCTCCTTGGCTCGCTCAGCACTATTGGTGGAGATACGAGTACAGCCTTGATCTCGATTTCCTTCGCGACCGCGGCTATCCTTTCATCCGTGAGTGTGCGCGCTTTATTTCCGACTACCTTTACGAGGGTAAGGACGGCAAACTTCACATAGTTCCGTCTCAGTCTCCCGAAAACCAGTTCTGCGAAGCAGTTGAGCAGGAAGGTTACCCGGATATGCCGGTATCTATCTGCTTTGACAGCGCGATGGATATATCTATGTTCACCCAGACCCTTGAGTGGGCAATAAAATCCGCAGAGCTTCTCGGCGTGGACGAGCTTGAGGCTTCCACCTGGAAGGCACAGCTCGAGAGAATGCCCAAGCTTTCTGTCAGCGAGAAATCCGGCAAACTGCTTGAGTGGGGCGAGGATTACGGCGAATACCGTCCCGACCACCGCCACTTCTCTCACCTGTGGTGCGTATACCCGTCTGATTTCGTAGACGAGACTCAGCCCGAGCTGTTTGAGGCTGCACGTCATTCTCTTAACGAAAGACTCAAGAACGGCGGCGGACACACCGGCTGGAGCCGTTCTTGGACCGCTTGTCTTTACGCGCGTCTCGGCGATTCCGAAAAGTGCTGGGAACATCTTACCGCACTCATTCGCGATTTTGCTACCGAGTCTCTGCTTGACCTTCACCCGCCGCGTATATTCCAGATAGACGGTAACTTCGGCGGTACCGCGGCTGTTGTTGAAATGCTCATGCAGTCTTATCACGGTATAATCGATCTTCTTCCTTCACTTCCCAAGGCTTGGCCTGACGGACAGGTAACGGGACTTTGCGCTCGTAACAACTTCACGGTTGACATCACCTGGAAGAACGGCGCACTCGACTATTCCGACATCACCTCCGACTCCGGAGTTGACTGCGTTCTTTCTGCCCGTGCGAAGTATAAGGTCACTTGCGACGGCAAGGAAATCGCTCTTACCGCTACCGACCGCGGAGTTAAATTCGCGACCGAGGCAGGCAAAATTTACCGCGTAACTCTCGCGTAAAACAAGGAGGTAATTATGAGTAAACTTAAAGTTGCGCTTCAGATAGGCGCTATTGACGACGAAATACAGGCCGATCCCGACGGTACATTAAAATATCTCAAGGACATCGGTTACGACTACGTTGAGATCGGTTCGTACCCCGAAGACGCCTCCGCTTTCAAGGCTCTGCTTGACAAGCACGGTCTCGGCGTTATTTCCGGCCACCTCGGCATAGAAAACTTTGAGGCGAATCCCGAAAAATTCTTGGCAGATTGCAAGACATACGGAGTAAAATATTTCGTAAACGGTTATCTTGACATCTGGAATCTCAAAGGTCACCCCGGTGAGGTTGAGACTGTTGAAAAGCTGACCGCTTCCGCAAAGGTTTTCAAGGAAAACGGCATCGGATTCCTTCATCACAACCACACCTACGAGTTCCACCGCTATGAAGATAAATTCTGCTTCGACTGGCTGATAGAAGAGGTCTCTCCCGAGCTCCTTCATCCCCAGATAGATACCGGCTGGGTTCGTTTCTGCGGCTACGATCCCTGCGAAATGTTAAAGCATTACAAGGGTCTGCTTGAAGTGGTTCACTTAAAGGATTTCAAATCGGACAGATATTCTAAAGACGATAAATTCATTCCGCTTGACCAGCCCAAGCTTGATTACGATCACGACGATACTGACGAATCCTTTACCTTTACTCCCATCGGATACGGTGTTCAGGATTTTGAAAAGATAATCAAAACGGTAGAAGAGCTTGGTGCAGAAATGGTCGTAGTTGAGCAGGACAGTTCAAACGAAATGTCCCTGCTTGACGCTGCTCGCCTGAGCCGCGAATATCTGCGCTCCCTCGGAATCTGACCATGAAAATTCTCATAGCTTCAGACATCCACGGCTCCGCTTATTACTGCCGCGAGCTACTTAAGGCTTATGACAAGGAAAAAGCGGATCGCCTGTTACTGCTCGGAGATATTCTCTACCACGGACCGAGAAACGACCTTCCGCGCGATTATGCGCCAAAGGAAGTTATCTCTATGCTAAACGGGAGAAAATCCGACATTCTCGCAGTACGCGGTAACTGTGACACCGAAGTGGATCAGATGGTGCTGGAATTTCCGATACTCGCGGATTACGCGGTAATTCCCGTCGGAAAAAATATGATATTCGCAACCCACGGACATAATCATAACTGCGAAAAACTGCCTCCGCTCAAAGCCGGAGACATCCTGCTCCACGGTCACACTCACGTACCGAAATGTGAAAAATTTTCCGAGTTTATTTATATGAATCCGGGCTCGGTATCCATCCCGAAGGAAGACTCTCCGAACAGCTATATGATGTTCGAGAACGGCCGCTTCGAGTGGAAGGATCTTGAGCAAAACGTATATAAAGAATACACTTTATAAAACCGAAGAGACTGTCGCTTTTGACAGTCTCTTTTTGTATATTATTTTACACAATACGAGAGGCTGTTTTTATATCAATCCTATATATATCGATAAATATCTTATTGATTTGATATTTTTTATTTACAAACGCAAAAAACGATGATATAATATAGTATGAAGCAGACTATAAAAAGGATGGAGCGTATGAAACAGTCTTTTATAACGAAAGCTACTCTCGGGCGCCTTCCGACATACCTTGAATTTCTCAAATCTCTGCCCGAAAGTTCAGGTCCGCATATCTCTGCCACCGCCATTGCAAAGGCACTTGATCTCGGTGAGGTTCAGGTCAGAAAAGATCTGAATTCGGTCAACGGTTCAGGCAAGCCGAAAATAGGATACACGGTATCAGAGCTTATCAGCTCGCTTGAAGAAGTGCTCGGCAGTAACGACTACTGCAGCGCAGTCATCGTCGGTGCCGGAAAATTAGGCGCGGCTCTTCTCGGCTACAACGGTTTTCGCCGTTACGGGATAGAGATACTCGCCGCGTTTGATCTGGACGAGGATAAGCTGACCACGGCAGAAAACGGAAAAAAGGTTTTTACGGTAGATTCACTGCGCGAATTTTGCAGTAAAGAAAAAGTGAAAATGGGAATAATCACCGTACCTGCACCTCAAGCTCAGGAAGTAGCGGATATGATGGTCGCCTGCGGAATAAAGGCCATATGGAATTTTGCCCCGACCAAACTGACTCTTCCGCAAGACATACTGATAAAGCAAGAAAATCTCGCGCTTTCTTTGGCGCACCTCAGCACTCAAATGAGTGACAAGAATTAACTTTGAGAGGAACCAAATATGCATAAAATAACAATTATAGGATCAGGAAACGTCGGTTCGACAATAGCTTATACTCTCACCGTAAACGGTATAGCGACAGAGATCGTCATGATCGATATAAACGCCGAAAAAGCCAAGGGCGAAGCGCTTGACATTCGCCAGGGCACTCCGTTTTGCAGTCCCTGCACGATATACGCAGGTGATTTTGAGGACGCAAAGAATTCCGATATAGTAATAATCACATCCGGTCTTGCCAGAAAGCCCGGCCAGACAAGACTCGATCTTGCACAGACAAACGTAGACGTTCTCAAGGCGATCACACCGAATATAACGAAATACGCGCCGGACGCGGCTTATATAATAGTCAGCAATCCGGTTGATATTCTTACCTACACGTTCTGTAAGTGCTCCGGACTTCCCGAAAGACAGATCATCGGTTCCGGTACTATCCTTGATACCGCGCGTCTGCGTTCGCGTCTTTCCGAATACTATCAGATAAATCAGCAGAACGTTCACGCATACGTCCTCGGAGAGCACGGTGACTCCGCGTTCATTCCGTGGTCGATCGCTAATATATCAAACATTCCTGTCGGAGAATACCGTGACTCGGTAATCCACAGCGATAACGTACTCCCCGAGTTTGAGCCCAGCGAGATAGAAGACTACGTCAGAAAATCCGGCGCACGTGTTATCGAGCGTAAGGGCGCAACGTTTTATGCAGTATCGATAGCGGTCTGCCATCTCTGCAAGAGACTGCTCGGCAGTATAGACACCACTCTCACCGTCTCAACAATGCTCCACGGCGAATATGGAATTAACGACGTGTGTCTGAGTCTTCTCAACGTCGTCGGAAACAAACAGGTTCAGGGCAAGATAATGCTTAACCTGACCGAGGGAGAACTCAAAGCACTCCACCACAGTGCAGAATGTCTTAAAGAAATAATCAAACAAACGAAGATATAATTAAGGAGAACACGATGGATTACCGTATAGAACACGATTCAATGGGCGAAGTAAAGGTTCCCGCTGACCGTCTCTGGGCGGCGCAGACCCAAAGAAGCCATGAAAATTTTGAGATCGGCGTAGGAATAGAAACTATGCCGGGCGAAATAATACACGCATTCGGAATTCTGAAAAAAGCGGCGGCAATCGCGAATAACGCTCTCCGCCCCGAGAAAATGACCGATGAAAAGCTCGCGGCAATCAAATCTGCGTGCGATGAGGTTATCTCGGGAAAGCTCTCCGATCACTTCCCTCTCGTCGTATGGCAGACCGGCTCGGGCACCCAATCAAACATGAACACAAACGAGGTTATCGCAAACCGCGGTAACGAAATTGCCGGCGCGAAGCTCCTTCATCCCAACGACGACGTAAACATGAGCCAGTCGTCAAACGATACTTTCCCCACCGCAATGCACATCGCCGCAGTTATCGCGATAGAGGACAAGCTCATTCCCGCGGCGGAAACTCTTATAAAAACGTTTATCCGTCTTGAAGAGGAAAACGCAGGAATCGTCAAGAGTGGACGTACCCACCTTCAGGATGCTACTCCGATTTCCTTCAGCCAGGAGATCAGCGGCTGGCGTTCAAGCCTTGAGCGCGACGTTGAGCTTCTCAAGCTCTCTGTCGGCCCGCTTTGCGAGCTTGCGCTCGGCGGTACCGCAGTCGGTACAGGTCTTAACACACCCAAAGGCTTTGACGTAAGGGTAGCCGAGGAAGTATCAAATCTCACAGGCAAGCCGTTCGTTACAGCTAAAAATAAATTCCACGCTCTCACCTCAAAGGACGAGCTTGTATTCGCTCACGGCGCGATCAAAGCTCTTGCG
>CAZGHD010000047.1:0-14490 GCA_964525525.1 uncultured Lachnospiraceae bacterium
ATTCGACATTATATATTATAACATATCAAATGGTGACTTTGTACCTGTAAATAAAGGAGAATATAACTTATTATGACATTTGGTTTACATAAATTTACATAATTTATAAAGAATGTGTATTAATTTGGTAAACATACCGTTTAATTGTCGAAAAACGGATAGTAATATCGGAAAAATATTCATAATATGTAAAAATAAAAAGTAAATTTCCAAAAATTCACAGAAATTTGCGATAAAATATCCAGTTTTTCTCGAGGTCGCCGTCAATTTTCGCGGCAGTAAAATTCCTTTTGCGATAAATATCGCCAAATACGACGGTCAATTTACAATTTATGGTATTTATTTGCCGTTTGCGGTCGTTTTCTTTTGCTTTTACAGGCTCGTTTTTTGTGATATAATTTAGAAAAATAAACGACAACGGCGAAGAGGTAGGACAAGATGACTTTGACAAGAAAAAATCCGCGAGTAAAAAGAATGATAAAAAAAGAAACCGTGCGGTGCACGGTAAAAAACTACGTGTCAGATTCGATTCTCGTCTACCGCCTCGTGCGGTCGCAGGATACTGACGTTGACTATGTGGGTGAGGAATTTTCCACCGTTTATTACTCGATCTCTATAATCCGTCTGGGCAGTGACGGAACGCGGGACGAGAAAATGCTGAACGACGTGGCGCGGGATTATGAGGACGCGGAGAAGATATACGAAAAATTTACGCGCGGCACCGTCCCGCCGGAGACCGCCGCCGAGATAATGGACGATCTTTTGGGTGTTTGAGGATAACGAATATAATCGGATTGCTTGGCGTACCTGCTTTAAGATAAGTTCCAATAACGAAGTAAAGCAAAAATATACGAAACTTACCTTCCGAAAGCTATACTAACGGGGATAACAAAAGCCTCCCTTGTGTAAAGGGAGGTGGCTCGCGTAGCGAGACGGAGGGATTGTAAAAAGGCGAAATTTTTATCGTTAAACAATCCCTCAGCCGCCTTCGGCGTCAGCTCCCTTTACACAAGGGAGCCTTTATCCCGCGTTGCCCGATAGTTTGGTATTAAAGCTTTAGAATGTTCGTTATCGCAACTTACCGTACGGCAGGTACACTATTCTTATAACTTGAAAACTCAACTGCAGGTTGCTTTATTTATAGAAAAACAAGTTATTGTTTTGAATAATGATGTATGCTATAATATGGTCAGAATTCGGATTCAATAAATTTTTGAGGTAATTCTGATGACGATTGGCGAAAGAATAAAAGCATTACGAAAAAAGAATAATCTAACGCAAGAAAATCTTGCTGATTATCTCGGCGTTTCGTGTCAAGCGGTTTCCAAATGGGAGTGCAATATTTCTATTCCTGATGTAACGCTGATAGTTCCTCTCACAAAACTTTTCAACATCTCTGCCGATGAATTATTGGGAATTAAGGAGAGCGATGAGGATAGATTAAAGAATAAATATGATACCGCATATCAACAATTCAGAAATAGTCAAAATTATAGTAGCAGTTATTGGTGGGCAAAAGAAGCGGTTTGGGAATTTCCCGATAATTACGGTTATATGGAATGGCTTGCATATGCTGAATATCGGCTTGCATTTGAAGAAAACATTGATGATAACCCGAATATTGAATATTTTGAAGAATTAACAAACAGTTCCTTGCGTCATTACGAAAATATTATTGACAACTGTACCGATCCTGATATATATTCTAAAGCTGTTTTAGGTAAAATTATTGTTCTCCGTTTTTTGGATCGAATTGAAGAAGCGGAGTGGAGTGCGGAGTTTGAATATCCGGATATTAATATAAAGACGGTAAAACAGGTACTGATGCTTTGCGATGATGGGAGAACGCTATTAAATTATTTGGAAAATGAAACTCGGTAATCTTTGCCCCGCCTTGCGCGGGGCTTCTTTTTGTGTTCCTAAAAACAGTGCTTGTAAGAAAATTATATGAAATTTAAACGCATATAAAAAGACACTTGTGGAGATTTGCCACAAGTGCCTTTATGTTGGTTTGTTATTATAGGGAGGATATGTCACGGCGGCAGTTGAATGCCCACAGGCATTCCGCCACCGCTCTACGATATTTGTGGAATGTTGATCGTGCCTATTGGGCGCCCGTTTTTATTTTTCTATAAAATTCTCAAGCACGTATTTCATAGCGTGGTCTTCGTTTGAACAGATGATCCTGTCTGCTATTTCTTTGAGTGTCGGCGTCGCGTTTTCGACCGCGAGGGAGAGACCTGCGGAGCGGAGCAGAGTCAGGTCGTTTTCGCTGTCGCCCATGCCTATCGTCTCGGAAATATCCGCGCCGAGCATTCCGCACAAGCGCTCGAGCGCCGTGCCTTTGCTGGTTTTTGCGTAAAACAACTCCATATTGTGAGGGGTTGTTACGGCTATCAGCACGTCGTTCATCTTCGAGAATTTTTCAAGGCACTTACTGCGTTCGTCGGGCGAGTGAAACGAGGTACATATCATCTCGACTGCATCCATCGAATAGCAGAAGTTTTCAAAATCGGGTGCGGGGAGGTTGGTGGAGAAGATCAGCTTTCTGTAATTTTCGTTAAAATTATGGTATATATAATTTTCCTCGCTGTAACCGTCTGCGTCAACGTACGATTCTCCGTTAAAATGGACGAGAGACTCGGCCTCGCAGGAAAAAATGTCCGCAAAGAGCTGACTTGAGAGCTCTTTCGGCATACATATCTTTTCGCACGCGCCGGTTTTCATATCGTGGATCAATGCGCCGTTTGACGAGATTATATATCTGATGTCGGGATTCTTTTTTATCGAGTCGGGCATCTCGCCGAGCGCGCGCCCCGTTGTGGGTACGACCTGCACGCCGAGCTGTGTGAGGCGGGATATTGCGCGGGCGTTTTCCCGGCTCAGTTCCATGTTTCGGTTAAAAAGAGTTCCGTCAAGGTCGGTTGCTATTATCTTATATTGCATTTGAGTGGTTTTCCTTAATCCTGTTTTGTAAAATGTTGTCCTGTTATTATATCATGAAAGCGATTTTTCGTCAATTCAGAGTACGCCGTGACCAAACAGCGGGGTACCGTTTTTTATCTCAAGAGTTCCGAACGAGGCAGATCCGTCGCGCGGGCGGGATATGCTTCCGGGATTGAAAACGTAAAGCGGTTTGTCTCGGTCATTTTCGGGCGGAAGATATTTTTCGTATTTAACGTGCGTGTGCCCGAACAGAAGAATGTCGGTGCCCTTTTTCCTTGCGTATTCGGATGCGCGGGAGACACTGCTCGACGTGACTCCGAATTTGTGCCCGTGCATCATGAGGATCTTGAGCCCGTCAAAGGTAAGTAACAGCTCGTCCTCCCTTTTGTTCTGCGACAGAAAATCGGAAAAATCGCAGTTTCCCGAGACGCAGAAAAGGCAGAGCTCAGGATATTCCCGCGCCAGCGCCTCGGCATCGCGGCAGCCGTCCCCGAGGAACAGAAGCGCATCGTCACGCCCGCGCCGACGGCGCAGAATTTCGGAAAATCCGGCAGTATTCCCGTGAGAGTCGGATATAATCAGAAAGTTCATAAGACCTCCGTTACAATATTTTTCCATAACAAAAAAAGCGGTAATTACATATACTGAAACTGTAAAAGAATAACAAGGGAGGCAGAGATAAAATGGAAATAAATCAAAGTTCGATAGACCGCATGATCGCAATGAGTGACGAGGACCTTTGGCGCGCGATCAGACTTATCGCGTCCACCTCCGGCGTGAAGCTGGAAAACGGTCCCGCGCCTGCGGCAGAGATGGCTAAGATCAGAGGCGCACTTTCCTCGGTGACAAGCGAGGACATTACGGCGGCGTTTAAGATACTTGAAAAGTATAAAAAATAGAGAGGGGCAGTCGGATGGAACAGCAGAATTTTCCAAACGGAATGGCAGATATGATAAGCGAGCTTGCCAAAAATCCCGCGGTGATGAGTACCCTCGCGTCTCTTTTACCCACTTTGCTGTCCTCCGCGGGATCGGGCTCGTCGGAAAAGAAGGAGGAAGCGCAGACGGCAAACGCGGCGCCGTCTGATCCGATATACCTTTCCCCCGACGCGGCAAAAGAGGGCGGGGAGATCAAAGAGCCCGCACCTGCACCTGTTCCCGATATTCGGGCGGCGGGGAGCGGACGCGCGCTTTTGCTTGCTCTGAAGCCGTATTTGAGCGAGGAGAGACGAAGCAAGCTTGACCGCATAGCGTCTCTGTCAGACGTGCTTGAGGCTATGGGCGGTTTCAGCCGGAAGGGAGGGGAATAAATGTATTCAAAAAACTTTTCATCCTACCGCGCGGGAGGGTTCGGACAGATAGATCCGTTTGAACGGAAAAGCTCGTTTGACGTCCCACGCTCCGACACCGCGAACATACCGAAAAATTACAGAGGGATCTATTTTTCTCAAAAGAAGCCGGAGGTCAAAAAAAGCGAGATAGAGGAATCGGTCATCCGCCATGCTGCGCCTGAGGTGCGGGAAAAAGCTCCCGAGGTGCGCGAGAGGCAGGCACCTGCGGCTCTGCCGCCTCCGCGGTGCGACGCGAAGCCCGAGAAGTGTGACTCGTGCGAGGATAAGCCGAAAAAAGAGAGCACAGACTCGCGCCTCGATCTTGAGGAGCTTCTTATCGCGGGACTTATCGTCGTGTTGCTCCGCGAGGGAGCAAACGATATGCTGCCGCTTGAGTTGGCGCTTTTACTGCTTTGATGAAAAGGGGGACTTTTGGTGTGTCCCCCTTTTGATTTTTATATATTCCTGTAAAAACACTCGGGCGAGAGGTCGGGCGAGGGGGATTTTTCGAGCAGATATTTTCTTATGGCAAAGCAGAGAGAGCATTTGGTCGGGTAGCCTTCGGGTGCGGGGACGAAGCCTTTTTGGACGGCGTAGTCGTAAAGCTCTTTTACGCCGCCTTTCGCGAGTCTGCCGATGACGGGATATTTTTCCACGCTCAAATTGCCCGAGAGGTAATCTCGTGCTTCTGCCGCGATGCCCGGGCATCCCGACGGCACTACGTTGCCGTAAAGGTCGAGGTGGCAGTGGCATACGTCGGACAGAGAACGGCAGGGGCGGGATTCAAGCCACTCTTCTGCCTGGCGGGGCGGATAAATATCCTTTGCGATGTTCAGCGCTCTGCCGTTCATTCCGAGCCCGTATTCCGCCGCGGTCTCGGCTATATATTCTTCTCCGAGAGCCGCTTTGAGTTCTTCGTGGGAATATGCTCGGCTCAGATCTCCGAGCTTTAGCAGTCGGCGCAGATACTGTTCTTTCCAGAGAAAATAATCAAATCCGCACTCTACCAGCATTTCGCGCAGGAGAAGCACGCGCTCAAGCGGAACGTACTCAATGTGGAAAGGGTCTACCGAGATCATTATAGTGTCAACTCCGAGAGATTTTAGCTTTGCGAGTCTTTCGCGTATCAGCTTTTCGTCCTTGCACCAAAATGCGTTGGTCTCGATGTAATCAATATAAACCCCGTGGCGCGCGAGCGCGGAAATCGTATAACACAGGGCGGAAAAATTCATAAACGGTTCGCCTCCGCCGATGTGGACCGAACGGGTTCCTGCCTCTGCGAGCAGTGCGCCGAGACGGTCTGCCATCTCCTCGGTTATAAATTCCTTGGGACAGTCGGGGGAGGATGCGACTACGCAGTGTCTGCACGCGGCGGTGCAAACGTAGTTGGTAATTATTCCGGAATATACAGGTGTTTTCATATCAATAAATCCTCTATCAGATATTTACGGTAAATCCGTCGTATGCGACTATCATACCGAGTTCTGCGGCGTCTTGGGCGAGCTCGTCGTGAGTACGCTCAACAAGATGTCCTATATGGCTGAGCGCAACTGTTGTATTTTCGGTAACGTTTCCGTTTTCGCGCAAAAGATCTGCCATTTCCTTGCACCAATCAATATCCATGTGGGCGGTAGTTATCTGCGCGCCGCGTTTTAAGGCGCAATCAAGAGAAACAAAATCAAGTTTTACTTCGCTTGATTTCAGATAATCTATTGCGTCAGGATGAAATTTCCCGGTATCGTGAGCCCACAGAATATTTTTTCTGTCGGTGTGTGAGCTTATCAGGTAGATCATTGAGCCGATGCTTTCAGCGTGGCGTGCACGCAGAGGAGTAACGGTGTAGTCAAGTATCTCCTTCGGGGTATACATAGAAAGAAATTCTACCTCTACCCGACAGCTATCCGTTCGAGGCTTTCCTGCGGCATATGCCGCCTCACGTTTTTCTATCTTCTCTTTTAACTCTGCGCCGGACTGGGCACTCATATAAAACCGTATCGGTTGGTCAGAACCTTGGTAACGGCTGAAAACGTCTTTAAGAAGAAAGTGGTCTTGGTGTGAGTGGGTTACCAGAATGTGCCGCACCGAGCGCATATCAAGCCCGCCGTAGGCGGAGTGCATAAATACGTCCACCGGATAATCTATCGAAAGACGGCGGTCTATTACCGCCTGAGATCTGGAACGTATGTTCTTTCCGCGCATCTCTCTTGCATGGCGGCATATGCGGCAATCGCAAAATATCTCGGGTATGCCGCCGCCGGCAGACGTACCGTAATATTTTATTTCCATAAAAATCTCCGTTCCGTTTAAGTGTTATATCTTTCGTAGTAAAACAGATATTGCTGGGCAAGACCTGCGTACCGTCCGAGCGAGTTTATATCAAGCGAGCCGCCGAAGTGACGGGCAAAAGATCGTTTTATCCATACGTCAACGGGGAATGCGTCAAGCCGCCCAAATCCGAAAAGCAGCGTACAGGCGGCGACCTTCGGGCCTACTCCTCTGATGCCTTGGAGCATTTCGGATGCGGTATCCGTACTGTCAGATAACGCAACCGCGCCGAGATCTATCTCGCCGCTGTGGACTTTCTTTGCCGCGTCGTATATGTATCCCGCGCGGAAGCCGGTTTTGAGCTCTTTGAGTCCATCCTCGCCGAGATCAAGTATTGCCTCGGGAGTGGGGAAGGCAAAGTGCTCGCCGTCTATCCTCTCACCTGCGGCACGGGAGAGTGCTTCGACCAACTTTTTGATCCTCGGGATGTTGTTGTTTTGCGAGATGATAAAGGAGATCAGCGCCTCAAACGGGTCTTGCGCGAGAATGCGTATTCCGCGTCCGTAGTGCGCCGCCTCGGTCATTACCGAGCCTTCGGGAAAATGCGCGAGAATGTCGGCTGACAGCATAGAATAGTCGGTGTCAAACCCGAGGTATCTGCGCCATATGTTAAAATAATCGTCGGCGGTCGAGCCGTATATGGTGACGGTGTCGCCCTCTTGGCGGAAGCGGACGTGCCGTCCGAACGCAACGCCGGAAACGTCTCCGGCACCGTCGCCGCCCTCGGTCGGATCAAAGCGGAAGCACTGACCGCAGTCAAAGGTCTGCGCGACAGAAAAATCACGCGGTGCCGTTACCGTGACGGAATTTACGCCGTTTTCGGCTTTTTCTTCTTTTATTTCGTCGGGATACGGATATTTTGTCAACATAATGTGTTAACCTTTCAAAAAAACTCTTGTATATTTTGACGCGAGAATGTATAATTAGAGTATATAGAATATTTGTATGTTTGTATGGAGATTTATAATGGAACAGATATATACCATACCGGTCAACGAGGCGTTTGAGGCCGCGGCTGAAGATCACTCGCTCGGATGCCCGTTCTGCTCTCTTGCTGAAAAACTTGAAAACAACGAGATAGATCTTATTCTCGGTGCGTCCATGATGGAGCCCGACGTGAGAATAAAGACCAACGAGCAGGGCTTTTGCCGCCATCATTTTGACCGGATGTTCGGCAGTAAAAACCGCCTCGGACTTGCCCTGATGCTTGAGAGCCATCTTGACGAGCAGAGAAAGAAATTCTCCGGCGGTATGTTTTCAAAGGCGGGGGACAGCGAGATAAAAGCTATCACAAAGCTGGATTCCGACTGCTACGTCTGCACGAGAATAGAGTATCATTTCTCAAAAATGCTTGAGACCGCGGCGCTCCTTTGGGACAAGGATGAAGCTTTTCACAAAAAGCTTGCCGCACAGCCCTACTTCTGTCTGCCTCACTACAAGAGATTTCTTGAGGCGGCGCAGCAGCGTCTTTCCAAAAAACGCTTTGCCGAGTTTTACCGCCAGGCATCAGAGGTGGAGAACAAGTATTTTGACGAGCTCCGCGAGGACGTGAGCTGGTTCTGCAAGAAATTCGACTACCGTTACAGCGACGAGCCGTGGAAAAACTCCAAGGATTCGGTCGAGCGCGCCATCGCGTTTCTCTCGGGCAGAATACAGACTAAAAAGTAGTACCTATGTAGTACCTATATTATAGCATAATACCCTTTGTTTTTCAATTTATTTAGAGGTATTTGTCAGGAGGTAATTATGGAAAAGAATATTATTTATATATATATCGATCCTAATTCCCCGTGCGGCGGAGACGGAAGCAAAGCTTCACCCTTTCGTTCTGTAGACGATGCTAAAAAAGCTATACGCGACAGCGTCTCAAGCGGGATTTACGATGAGGTCGTCGTACTGCTTCGCGGCGGCGTTTATCCTCCGATGTCTTTTTCACGTGAGGACTCCGGAACGGAGGACTGCCGTATCATTTACCGCGCGGCAGAGGGTGAGGACGTTACGTTTTCCGGCGGTCTGCACCTTGACGTGTCAGATTTTACGCCAATATCTTCGGACGAGGCAGAAAAGCTTTACGACAAAAGCGCGGCGGATAAGATAGTTAAGATTGACCTTAAAAAATACGGTGTTGAGACGGCACAGCTCGGTAATTTTCCGTATATCCGCGCTGAGAAGGAAGGAATTTCTCCCGAACTTTACATAAACGAAAAAAGAATGGAAATCGCAAGATTTCCCAACACCGACTGGCTTTTGATAGAGGAAATCCTCGGCGGCAGCGAAAAGTATCCAAGCGGAAACACCTGCCGTTATTCAGATGAGGTAAACGAGCACGTAAAGAGCTGGAAATACTCTCCGAATCCCCGCGCATACGGGTATTTTAAAAATCACTGGCGCGACCACGACGCGGGATTTATTACGGATACGAATGAAAAGACGGTTACTTTTACCGAGCTTCCGTATGAAAATTTTCTTGAAAAGGGAAGAAGATACTGGTTTTACGGACTTTTCGAGGAGCTTGACGCACCGGGCGAGTATTACATTGATAAAGAACAGTGTATCCTTTATCTCGTTGCTCCTGAGGATATGAGCGACGTTGTTTTGTCTTTGTCGGACACACCGGTAATATCAATTAACGGCGCGGATAATATCTCCTTTGAATCGGTTTCTGTCGCATATACCAAAAACAGAGGTATATATGCGGAATGTAACCGACTTGTCATTGACAGGTGCCGAGTTTTCGGTACTCACCGCGACGGGGTATATCTTCGCGGAGATAATGCGCGCATTATAAATTGCGAGGTGTTTGACACCGGCGCGTGCGGCATTTTCCTTATCGGCGGAAAAATAGAAACTCTTACTCCGTCCGGCACGATAGTATATAACAATTACATACATAATTTCTCGCGGGTAGAGCGTACCTACACTCCGGGAGTTGAGCTTTACGGTTGCGGCGCGACCGTTTCTCACAACGATATTACCGATGCGTCTCACTCGGCTATTCTTTTCCACGGTCCGCTCCACACGATAGAGTATAACAGGATAATTAACGTCTGTAACGATACTGCCGACTGCGGTGCGATATACAGCGGACGTACCATGTACTGCTACGGTACGGTGGTGAGATATAATTACTTCAAGGATATAGGCCGTGCCGATATTGACGACGATTTCTTCTGCGCGCAGGGCATTTATTACGATGACGGACTGTCAGGTCAGATAACGTACGGAAACATAATTGAGAACGTTACCGGGCGCGGAATTTACGTCGGCGGCGGCAGAGACAACTCGGTATACAACAATATAATCATAAATCCGGGTATATACTCGATTGACCCCGACGACAGAATGAGAGACGGCGCGTTTTATGACGGTTGGTTCTCAAAGGATCACCTGAAAAATATGTCGCGGGATATAATGAATATCCTCAAATCAAACGCCGTGTGGTACGAAAAGTTTCCCGTTTTCAAAAAGATGAAGTTTGACTATGAAAACGGAGACGAAAACGACCTTGATCTTTTTGCGGTTCCCGCGGGTAACAGAATAGTCAATAACGTGACCTACAAATGCCCGCCGAAAAATGATAAATACGACGTTGGCAAATTCTGCTTTGAGGCTATCTCCGCTTTTTCAGAGATGCACGACAATTACATTATGAATGACGGTGATGAATATACCGATTTCGTCGATTACGACAGCGGAGACCGCACCGTGCGGCTTGATTCAAATCTGCGCCGTCTTATTCCCGATTTCGATATAATTCCGTTTGACAGAATAGGCAGAGTAGATAAATGAATCTCGAAAATTCGTTAACCTCACTTTCGGGCATCGGGGAGAAACGCGCGAAAGCGTTTTCACGTCTCGGTATCTACACGGTGGGAGATCTTTTGCGTCACTATCCGCGCGCGTATCAGAACAGAGGAGACGTTCGTCTGCTCGCTGACGGCGCGACGGACAAGGAGTGCAGTTATCTGCTCCGGGTCACGACCGAGCCGAGCTTGCGCCGCGTTAGGAATATCAGCATACTCAAATTCCGTGCCGCAGACGACAGCGGAGTTTGCGAGATAGTGTATTTTAATCAGCCGTACTATAAAAATCAGCTCCACGTCGGCGGAAAGTACCGTTTTTTCGGTAGGCTTACCATTGAAAAAGGCGTTTACAAAATGAATTCTCCAAAGCCTGAAGCGATAGTTGAGGGCACGGAACTTGAAAATATAGTACCCATATATCCGATGTGCGAAGGAGTTATCCAGCGGGTGATACGCGACGCGGTCGCGTCTGCGGTTGCAAAATATCTTCCCGCGGTAAAGGATTATCTGCCCGAGCGTATCAGGCGCGAAAACGGACTGTCCACACTTCAGTTCGCGCTCCGCGAGATACACCGACCGACCGGCGCGGAAGAACTTGAGCGTGCGGTACGCAGACTGCGTTTTGACGAGATGTTCATCTTCGGTATAGCGATGCGCTATGCGGGTATGAAGATGAAACGCGCGAGCGCTCCGAGAATGGAAAACACCGATATAAACCGCTTTCTTTCTATTTTGCCGTTTGCGCCGACAGGCGCGCAGAGCCGCGCGATAGCGGATATAGCCCGCGATATGTCGGCGGGGGATAGTAAACTCACCGTTCCGATGAGCCGAATAGTGTCCGGCGACGTCGGAAGCGGAAAGACGGCGGTTGCCGCCGCCGCGGCGTTTCTGGCGATAAACAACGGGTATCAGGCGGCGCTGATGGCTCCGACCGAGATACTTGCGGCGCAACATTATAAAGAACTGTCAGGATATTTTGAAAAGCTCGGATACCGCGTGGCTCTGCTTACCGGCTCTACCACTGCGGCTGAAAAGAAAAAGATATACTCCGCGCTTGAAACGGGGGAGATAGACCTTGCCGTCGGCACTCACGCGCTTATCGGCGATAAGGTGAAATTTGCCCGCCCCGGACTTTTTATAACCGACGAACAGCACCGCTTCGGCGTTATGCAGAGGGCGGCGCTGTCAGAAAAGGCGGATGCCGCGCACGTGCTTGTTATGAGTGCGACCCCGATACCGAGAACGCTTGCTCTCGCGATGTACGGAGACCTTGATCTCTCGGTGCTGGACGAGCTTCCGCCGGGCAGACAGAGAGTTGATACCTTTGCAGTAGATTCAAGCTACCGCAGCCGCCTTGATGCGTTTATCTTAAAGCAGGCGGAGGCGGGACATCAGAGTTACGTCGTTTGCCCCGCCGTTGAGGAAGACCCCGAGTATGAGGGCGATGACGGCGCACAGCTTTCTGCCGCCGTTGAATACTCAGAGGCTCTTGCCGCAAGACTGCCCGATCTCCGCGTCGGATGTATGCACGGCAGACTTTCTCCGAAGGAAAAGGACACGGTAATGCGCGATTTTGCCGCAGGAGAGTGCGATGTTTTAGTATCCACTACCGTTATCGAGGTGGGTGTGAACGTGCCGAACGCCACTCTTATGATAATAGAAAACGCCGAGCGGTTCGGCCTTTCCCAGCTCCATCAGCTCAGGGGCAGAGTAGGTCGCGGAAGTGCGAAGGCTTATTGCATTCTCGTGTCTGACGCGCAGGGCGAAAAGAGCCGCGAGAGGTTAAACGTAATGAAGACCACTTACGACGGCTACAAGATCGCCGAGAGGGATCTCGAGATGCGCGGTCCCGGCGATTTCTTTGCGACTGAGTACAGCTCGCGCCAGCACGGAGGAATAAAGTTCCGCTTTGCCGAAGGCTTTTCTGACGAGGGAGAGCTGAAGCGTATCCTTTCCGCCGCCGAGGCTGTAATATCTGCCGATCCCGCGCTTGCGGATGAGGAAAACGTACTCCTGCGCGAAAAGGTTATCCGCCTTGCGCGAGGCAGTGAGGGAACTATAAATTGATTTCAGATAATTCACAGGTAAACTGAAAGGTGATAAGATGAACAACCGTCCGCTTGCCGATCTGGTGCGTCCGAGAGAGCTTTGCGAGGTCTCGGGACAGTCGCATCTGTGCGGCGAAAAAGGCATACTTACACGGATGCTTGCGTCCGGCAGAATGTCTAACATGATCTTTTACGGCCCGCCGGGTATCGGAAAGACCACCGTTGCGAGCATCATCGCATCAAAATCAAATAAAAAGCTCTGTCACCTGAACGCCACCACCGCGTCGCTCGCGGACGTTAAGGCGGCTTGCGGTGAGAGCGAAAACGTGTTCGGTCAGATGGGCGTTCTGCTTTATCTTGACGAGATACAGTACTTTAACAAAAAACAACAGCAATCTCTGCTTGAATATATTGAGGACGGGCGGGTCACGCTCGTTGCCTCAACTACCGAAAATCCGTATTTTTACGTGTATCCCGCTATTCTTTCAAGATGCTCGGTGTTTGAGTTCCGTCCGGTCAAGCCACAGGAAATGCTCCCGACCCTTCGCCGCGCGCTCTCGGCTGAATGTGAACGCTCGGGCCGCGAGGTAACGGCATCTGACAATATCCTTCTTAAAATAGGCGGATTTGGAGCGGGTGACGTGAGACGCGCTATAGGAATACTTGAAAATGCCTTTGCCGCGTCTGACGGCGAGATTCTTCCCGAAACGGTAGACGATCTGGTATCCGGCGACTCTGCGCTCGGCGCGTTTGACCGCGCGGACACGGTACATTACGACTTGCTTTCCGCGCTTCAAAAGTCGATACGCGGCTCCGACCCGGACGCGGCGATATTCTATACTGCAAAGCTGCTTGAGGGCGGGGACATGATCTCGGTCTGTCGACGGCTTCAGGTCATAGCCAGCGAGGACATTGGCGCGGCGTATCCGATGGCGGCGTCTATCGTTCACGCTTGCGTGTCGTCAGCCCGCGAGCTCGGACTTCCCGAGGCGAGGATTCCTATCGCCAACGCGGTAATAATGCTTGCCACAGCACCTAAATCAAATTCCGCGTATCTCGCGCTTGCCGCGGCAACGGAGGATATTACCGCAGGACTCGGCGGCGAGATACCAAAGCATCTGCGTTCCCCGAAATACGAGGGGTACGTTTATCCGCACGATTTTCCAAACCACTATACTCCGCAGCAGTATCTGCCCGATGACGTAAAGCACAAAAAATACTATCAGCCGGCAGATAACAAGACCGAACGCGCCGCGCGTGAGTATTGGGAAAATATAAAAAACAAAAAACAATAAATCAAGGAGATAAAAGAAATGACAAGATTTGAAAGCGCAAAAGAAATTTACGCAAAACTCGGCATAGACGTTGAGAAAGCTCTTGAAATTGCCGGAAGCAAAGCGATTTCCATTCACTGCTGGCAGGGTGACGACCTCACCGGTTTTGACAATCCCGACGGCGGTACCGGCAACGGTATTCTCGCTACCGGTAACTACCCCGGCCGCGCTCGTACCTTTGAGGAGCTCACCGCAGACTTTCTCAAGGCGGCATCTCACATCCCCGGTAAAAAGAGAATAAACCTTCACGCCTGCTACGCTATTTTCGGCGAGGGCGAATGGGTTGACAGAGACAAGATCGAGTACAAGCACTTTATTCCGTGGGTAGAGTTTGCACGCGAGCACGGCTTCGGCATCGACTTCAACCCCACCGTTTTCAGCCATCCTATGATGAAAAACGGTCTCAGCCTTTCCTCTCCCGACGAGAAGGTAAGAAAATTCTGGATTGACCACTGCATCGCTTGCCGCCGCATCGCACAGAAGATCGGTGAGGCTCTCGGCGATAAGGTTCTCAACGATATTTGGATTCCCGACGGACTTAAAGACGTTCCCGCTGACAGAATCGGCCCGAGAATGCTCCTCAAGGACAGCCTTGACCAGATCCTCGCTGAAAAGCTCCCCAACGTTATCGACTGTATCGAGAGCAAGGTCTTTGCTATCGGCGTTGAGAGCTACACCGTAGGCTCCAGCGAGTTCTCCATAAG
>CAZGHD010000048.1:0-7497 GCA_964525525.1 uncultured Lachnospiraceae bacterium
GCAGGTCTGCTTCACGACATCGGTAAGGCTCTCACCCAGGAGGTAGAGGGCTCTCACGTACAGATCGGTGTTGATACTGCCCGTAAGTATAAGGAAAACAAGGACATAATCCACGCAATAGAGGCGCACCACGGCGACGTGGAGGCGACCACTCTGGTTGCGATGATCGTTCAGGCGGCAGACGCGGTTTCCGCAGCCCGTCCCGGCGCTCGCCGCGAGGAGCTTGAAAACTACATCAAGCGTCTTACCAAGCTTGAGGATCTCGCAAAAGAGTTTGACGGAGTTGATAAGACCTACGCTATCCAGGCGGGCCGTGAGATAAGAATCATGGTCAAGCCCGAGGAGGTAAGCGATGCCGAGATGCATCAGCTTGCACGCGACATAGTCGAGAAGATCGAGGCCGAGCTTGAATATCCCGGTCAGATCAAGGTAAATCTTATCCGCGAAAGCAGGACGATAGATTACGCTAAGTAATCACACAGCGATCCGAGGACATACAAAGGAGTACCGCACGGTACAAATTAAATAACCCTTGCCCTCACATCACATCACGCAAAGAAAAAGTCGGGGCATCGGCAAACTAATGCCCCGACTTTTTTGAAAAAGAAAACGGTCATAACGACCGATAGAAAAGAGCTCTGTTTTGATAAAAATCCTTACTCTTGGGGACGTAGTTGGGCAGAGAACGGTAGAGCTTCTCGAAAAAGAGCTGTGGGGAATACGCCGCCGTCTCGGCGCGGATCTCGTCATAGCAAACGCTGAGAACGCAAGCCCCGGAAACGGGCTTTCCTCCACCGATGCGCGCACTCTCCTTGAGTGTGGGGTGGACGTGATCACCTCGGGTAATCACATCTGGAAAAAGCCGGATCTGCGAAATATGCTTGACGAGGATGAGAGAATTCTCCGTCCGGCAAACTACCCGCCGCAAAATCCCGGTCACGGCTACACGATAGCGGATGCTGCAGGGTGGCGAGTGCTGGTGGTAAATCTGCTCGGACTCGTTTATCTTGAGCCGCTTGCCTGCCCGTTTGATACCCTTGAAAAGATCCTTCGCGAAGAAGAAGGAAAATACGATATGTCGGTGGTCGACATTCACGCGGAGGCTACCTCCGAGAAAGCCGCGCTTGCCTACGCCTTTGACGGCAGGGTGAACGCCGTGGTGGGGACTCACACCCACGTTCAGACCGCTGACGAAAAACTGCTCCCGCTTTCCACCGCGTTTATTACCGATCTCGGAATGTGCGGTCCGGACGGCGGAATACTCGGAGTAGGGCGCGAGGAGGTTATAAAAAAGCTCCGCACCAAGCTCCCGGTAAGATTCGTGCCTGCTGAAGGTGAGATCGTTCTTTGCGGCGCGATGATATATATCGAGAATAACCGAACGGTAAAGATCGAGCGCATAAGGCTCGAACCCGAAAAATCAAATTTATAAATTTATAAACCATAAAACAAAGACCATACGCAGAAATACAATACAGTCCGGCATGCCGTTTTATGTATATAAAACTATAGGAGTGTGCACCATGGAACTGAAAGTATCTTCAAAATCAAATCCCAACATGGTCGCCGGCGCCCTTGCCGGTATCATCAGAGAGGGAAAGGAAGTCTGCATCCAAGCAATAGGCGCAGGTGCGGTCAATCAGGCAGTAAAAGCTATTGCCATAGCCGGTTCCTTCCTTTCCGAGGACAAGATCGAGATAACATGCTGCCCCTCTTTCGTTGATCTCGCTATCAACGGTGAGGAGAGAACAGCCATCCTTTTCAAGATATTTTTCCACGCGATCGAAGAGTAAGATACATAGCGAAAAGGACAAACCGAATATTTCTCGATAGGGTCAGAAACTTGCAGCGTAAAAAATAAAAATCCGATGTTTTTCATCGGATTTTTGTTTTTTGTGTTTTTTTATTTTGCTGAAGCCGGTTTTTTCTTTTCCTCAGCCTCTTTTTGGGCGAGTGCTTCGGCTTTCTTTTTCTCTATGTGCGCGGTGCAGGCGGCGGAGTCGGACGATACGAATTTGTCGTGATACAGGCGGATCAGCGTTCCGTCGCAGAGAGAAAGCACGACCGCTTTTTTCGTGTGGACAATTGAGTCAACGTCAAGATACCCGTATGTGAGGGTGATCTCACCGTCTGTGAGGAAGATGTTTTCTTCCCCGAACTCTACCGAGCGGATCCACAGCGGTTTGTATCTTTTTTTCGAGCGTTCGTATTCTCCGTGGGCGCGGATAACGTCTCGCAAAAAGGCGCAGTAAAAGGAAAACGCCGAGAGAACGATAAATAAAAGGAAAATTATCGTGTAATTGTAGCCGAGATATGAGATCAGTGCGCGCAGACCGAACGCGATGCCGAGGTAGATCACCCCAAACGAGCACCACATTATAAAGAATTTGAGCCGTCTGCCCTTGAATTTTCCCTCAAGCACCCACGAGAAGAACAGATCAAGCGTGACCTTGTATTCGTTTTTCATCGGCAGATCATTCGATAGTCATCTCGCCGAAATGCTCGGGGCGGTGGTAGTCGGGAATCTCGGTCGCAACGGGATTCCACATTCCGTAGTGGGGCGCGTCAGTCTCGTCGCCGCACTTGTAGAAGTTAGCGCAGAACTTATATCCCGACGTGAAAACGTCGCGCGAGATTCCGAAAAGCTCCTCGATCTCGGACATCGGAACTTTGGTGTAGATGCACCAGAAATCACCCTCGCGAACCATTTTTGCGTCGAATTTGTCAGACACGTCCCCGCGGTTACCGCGTCCCATACCGATCTGGGCGAGAACTGCGGCGTTTGCGTTGGTCTCGATGTTGAGATACTTTAAACTGGTATTGTCAAAGCTGACGAAAAATTCGAGTGCGCTGTCAAGGCAGACGGGCACCGATTTTCCCGTGTGGCGCGCGAGGGGATTTTCCTCTTTTGCCGCCATTTTTACGTAAAAAGCGTCGCCGGGGACGAGCACGAGCTGTCCGTATGCTTCGGGCTCGTAGCCGCACAGCCATTTGAAATTATCTAATTTCGCTTTCGGAGCCGCACTGAAGTCTATTTCTTTTTCTGATGAAAAGCGTTTTACCGTATACTGATTTTTCATTATTTCATTCACCCTTCGGTAGTATTTTTATAATGATAACATATTTCTTTAATTTTATCAAGTGATGTGTAAAATATATTGACAAAGTGGGCAATAAAATAGTATAATGTTATACAATAATACGTGTGTATTTTCCGTATTTTTGTGGCAAAATAATAATTTTCATTTATTTTATAATAATCAGGAGTTTTTGAAAAATGAAGATCAGAGAGATTGTTGATTTGCTTGACGCAGACGTTTGCACGGGCGAGGAATTGATTGACAGTGAGGTACACTCCGCTTGCGGAAGTGATATGATGAGTGACGTTCTTGCGTTCGTCAAGGATCAGGCGGTGCTTCTTACGGGCCTGCTCAATACTCAGGTGGTAAGAACCGCGGAAATGATGGATATGAGATGCGTCGTGTTCGTTCGCGGTAAGGTTCCGGGCGAGGAGATCTGCAATCTCGCTAAAGCCAGCGGTATTGCCCTGCTTTCCACCAAAGAAAGAATGTACGTCGCGTGCGGACGTCTTTACTCCGCCGGACTGCGAGGAGGCGATACGCTTGCTTGATAACGTAAACAACGTAACCGAAAAACAGGAAGAATGTGTTGAGCTCCGTTACGACGTGAACGGTGATAACTTTACCTCTGCGGGTGAGGCGTCGGTTGACGTAAAGCGCGCTTTGCGTGAGCTTGGCTTTGACGCGGGAGTTATCCGCCGCGTCGCCATTGCCATGTACGAGGGTGAGATCAATATGGTAATTCACGCCGAGGGCGGAGAAGCGCTGGTATGCGTTTATCCGGACAAGATCGTGATAACTCTGTCTGACAGAGGCCCCGGTATCGCGGATATTGAGCTTGCTATGCAGGAAGGATATTCCACCGCGCCCGATAACGTCCGCGCGCTCGGATTCGGTGCGGGAATGGGTCTGCCCAATATGAAGCGGTATTCGGACGAGTTTGAAATTTCTTCGGTCATCGGTGAGGGAACCACCGTCAAGATGACGGTGTACACCGACAAGTAGCGTGATATTATTAGCTAAACATTGTTTATCGCGCTTCTATGGCCGCAAAAACGGCTAAACAGGAGGTCAATATGCACAACTTTTTACACTCGGTTGAGCTTGATACCGAAAAGTGCATGGGTTGCACGAACTGTATCAAGCGCTGCCCTACCGAAGCGATAAGAGTGCGCGGCGGAAAAGCCACTATCAAAAGCGAGCGGTGTATAGACTGCGGCGAGTGCATCAGAATATGCCCGTACAAGGCTAAACGCGCATCTTACGATAAATTCGATTCAATTTACGATTTCAAATATAAAATAGCTTTGCCCGCGCCTGCGCTCTACGGTCAGTTTGACAATCTTGACGATATAGATCTGGTGCTTACCGGGCTTCTTGAGATAGGATTTGACAGTATTTTCGAGGTCTCCCGCGCGGCGGAGATAATCAGCGACGTAACCCGCAGATTTTTCCTTGAACGCTATAAGGACGGCAAGCGTCACGGCGAGCACCCGATAATCAGTACCGCCTGCCCCGCAGTTGTAAGGCTTATTTCGGTGCGATTCCCGTATCTGTCCGATTATCTGCTCCCGATCCTCGCGCCGGTGGAGCTTGCGGCGCGTATGGCTCGTGCGGAAGCAAAAAAGGCTAATCCCGAGCTTACTGACGAGGATATAGGCGTGTTCTTCATTACTCCGTGTCCCGCTAAAGTCAGCTACATACGACAGCCTATCGGCGTTGAGAAAACCGCCATCACAGGGGCTTTGGCGATAAGCGAGGTTTATCTCAAGCTGATCTCGGCTATGAAAAATATCAAAAAATCCAAGCCCATATCCCGTTCCGGCGTTATAGGAATAAGCTGGGCGACCGCGGGCGGAGAGTCTGCCGCGCTCCTTGACGAGAAGTATCTTGCGGCGGACGGAATCGAAAACGTTATCCGTGTGCTTGACGAGATAGAAAACGAAAACTTCTCGGGGCTTGATTTTATAGAGCTCAACGCCTGCTCGGGCGGATGCGTTGGCGGCACGCTCACTATGGAGAACGCGTATATCGCCAAGGCGCGTATTCAGCAGCTCAGAAAATATCTCCCGCTCTCGCAGAATCACGTTGACATCAGAGACGCGGGGGAAAAGCACATCGAGTGGTCGCAGAAGATAGATGAAAACCGCTCAATGAGATTTTCCGACGATAAAAAGACCGCTATCGGCATGCGCGCGAAGATGACCGAGATAGCCAAATCCCTGCCCGGACTTGACTGCGGCTCGTGCGGTGCGCCTACCTGCCGCGCGCTTGCCGAGGATATTGTCCGCGGCGAGGCTTACGAGAGCGACTGTATCTTCCGTATGAAAGAGAAGATCCAAGAGATATTCAGAAGCATTGCCGATATTGAGCACGTTGATATTGATGCTAAATAAAGGAGAACTTGTATGAAACGGAACACTAAGCTTTACAACGTTTTGTTTCCTTTTTGGATGATAATGACGTTCCCGATAATGTGGCTGATAGTTTTGCCCGGGAATTTCATAATTGACAGCTTGGTTTTGCTTGTTTCTATGCTGATTTTGAAGATCGAGAGCAAGAAGCAGTACTACAAAGGGCATATACTGAAAATTTTTGTCTTTGGTATGCTGTCTGACATCGTGGGTTCTATGTATCTTTTTGCGATGGTATTTTTTGCTCAAATTGCGCCAATGGGTGACGAACTTTACGTCACCGTTCCGGCTATCTTTATTTCTGCCGTGCTCATATTCGTTTTGAATTATTTTGTAACTTTCAAAAAATCAGAGCGTGCACTGAGACTTAAAATGTCTCTTATATTTGCGATAGTTACAGCACCTTATACTTTTTTGGTGCCGTCAAGCTGGCTGTACTGATATATAAATTTTAGGAGGAAATCATATGAAAAAGGTTTTTACCGTACTTCTTTACGTTATTATCGCACTTTACGTGATCTATCCGATATTCCACGCCCTGGCTTGGGGATACGAGTGGGGCGAGTTTTTCGCTGACGCTTTTCGCTCGGTTACCGTTATAATCATTTCGTCAGCCGTGCTTTATTTTTCATCGCAGACGAAAAATTGATTTTTATACCTGTCTGTGCAGCCTCTCTGTAATAGGAGAGGCTGTGTTTTTAAATTTTTGCAGAATGATTTGAACCTTTTTGATAAAATCAGCGTTATTATAGGTGTGTACACAAAAATGCGTATAAATTTTACGTGCGGAAAGGAGAGGTGATAGGTGTCTGATCTTGAAAAAGTCATTGTAGATAACACAGGGTGGCTGCTTCGGTATATGAAATCAAAAGCAGAAGATCTGCAAACCGCAGAGGATCTTGTGCAGGAAGTTTGGCTTAAAGTGTTTATCGCGTGGGACAGATACCGCGATGACGGACATATGATTGCTTGGCTGAAAAAGATCGCGCAAAATGTGTGGATCAGTCATATCAGAAAAAAGGGATCATGGATCTATCTCTCGCTTGATGCGGAGGAGGATGACGATTCTCTTTCGGATATTATAACCGACGGTGTTTCCGCAGAGGACGAGGTACTTGCGGATATGTTGTCGGGCGACGTAATACGCGCTATCGAGAAATTGCCGGAGTCACAAAAGCAGGTGCTTACATACCGCTACATTCTTGATATGAGCATACCCGAGACGGCGAAAATGCTTAATATTTCGCCGGGTACGGTAAAGTCCGCTTCTTATTATGGGTTAGCGTCCTTGAGACAGCAGTTATCTCCCACCGCGCAAAATAATATAAAACAAAAAGGAGTTATGAATATGAGTATTGATTGCAGAGAAGCCGAGCAGTATTTGTTTGTATATGCAAAGGGAATTTTACCCGAAGATATACGTGAGAAGATAAAAAAGCATCTTGACGGTTGCGAGAGCTGCCGCAATGTAGCTATAGCTCTTGAAAAGCTGATACCTCAAATGCCCGCACACGATGAAAATTGTACAACTCATTTTTCGATAGACATACCCGATAAAAATATTAATTACACTGCTATGGGAAACAAATGTCCCAATGCGGAGCAACTGAATAAAAGCATAAAAGAGTGGGGTGGTCATATACCCGAGGAGGTGAGTCTGTTTGAATCGGGACATAATACTTCTGTTGCCGAAAAGAAAACCTTCGATAACGAGGGTAATGAGATAAAGTATAGAGTAATATATAAAAAAGATAATTTTGAGCGAGTCAATGCCGAATATATTACTAAAATATATCCGTATATGTGGGAATACTCTTCTTTTATTATAGGCGAGGGACACTGGTGTAAGATAGAAGAGACTGAACCGGGTGTGTATCACGGTTATAAATCCAACGGATTTGGCGGACGCGTAAAATCCGGGCTTTATCAGTTGTTTGACAAAAACGCAACCAATATACAGATGATAAAAGGTCTCGGAATCCTTGATTGCGGAACGTATTATG
>CAZGHD010000048.1:7507-14120 GCA_964525525.1 uncultured Lachnospiraceae bacterium
TTATGCCGCATATACCGACAGATACGTCGGAGATAACGAGTATATTGAGCTTGAGTATACCTTTAACGTGTGATACAGTAGTTAAATAAAGAAAAGCGCCGAGTGGCGCTTTTCTTTATGCTTATAATTTCAAAGATACATACTTTCCGTATTTTGTTTCGCGGGTAGTAAATTCAACGAGCTGGAGCGGATTGCCGTGTGGAGAGGATTCAGACTGTGCATTTTGCTCGGAAAAGCTGCCCATAACGTCAAATCGGTCGCGGGTGTCTGCATTTACCGAGAATATTTTATCTTCGCAGGCGATTACCAGTCTGTCGCCGTCCGAGTACATCTCCTCAGCTTTGCCGCGCTGGATAAGAGCTCCGGCAAATTCGTTAAACTCATAATGATACTCCCAGAGAAGTCCTCTTTCGGTGGCGATATAGTATCTTCCGAGTTTTCCGTAGCTCCAGCATTTGACCGGAGTGTCATTACCCAAAAATATCTCGCCGTCTTTGGTGGTGGCGATGTTTTTGTGGCAAGTAACATCGTCTGCGAGGTCGATTATTACGTCCTCTGAAAAAGTGCTTTCGCTGTGGTCAAAGGTGGAGACAATCAATTTTTTATCGTCGGTCACGTCGATTACGCGGGTGTGGAGGGTACCGTCACGGCTGTCAATCATAGTGCCGCACGAAACGTGCACGATACCGTACTTTTGGGTGATCGCGGTGTCGTAGTTATGACCCATATGGAAGTGAGCGCTGAACCATGCTTTTATCTGCGGATTCTTTTTGAGAAGCGCAGGCCAGCGTTCGGCACTATACGTTTGGTCGAGGTAAGTGTCCTGGGACGAGGTGTGCATCGGGCGGAAGCAACGTAATCCGCTGCCGATAACAGGCGCGTGGGCGATGATTACGGTAGGCATTGAGCTGTGAGCTTTAAGCTCTTTTTCTGCCCATTCGTACTGCTCGTCAGAAATATAAACTCCGTGTACGGTACGCATCATTTCCTCTGGCTGGCGTTCAACCGAAAGGCAGAGGAAAAACACTCCGTTTACCATAAACGAACGGTAGTGGCTTGTGCCGAAAAATTCTTTATAAGTTCCGACCGGATCAAACTCGCCATACCCGCCGGGGTAATACTCAACGTCGTGATTTCCGAAAATAACGTGATACGGGCAGTTAAGTTGTTTTGCAAACTCTACCGTCTCTCTGTAACCCTCGGCGGTTGCGATATTAGGTCCTCCGAAGTCTCCCATTATCACGGCAAAATCGGGGTTCAGCGCGCCGATCTGCTTCATTCTGCTGTTTACGGTTCCCTCCTCGCCGCGTCCGTACTGGAGATCACCTATCAATGCTATTTTCATAGTTGTTATTACAGTTCTATCAATTCTTTTTCGCAGTCTGTGAGGTTGATCGCGCCGCCCTCGGTGATAGCGACCATGTCCTCGATTCGGCATCCGTACTTGCCCTCAACGTAGATGCCGGGCTCGACCGTTACTATCTGTCCGCGGCGAAGGAATTTTCCGACGGCAGAGGGATTTAAGGTCGGTGCTTCGTGGATATACATTCCGACGCCGTGGCCGAGTCCGTGGCCAAAACATCCGTGATAGCCTGCGTTTTCTATAATATCGCGCGCGGCGGCGTCAACTGCCGAGCACTCTGCGCCCTCTATCGCCGCTTCAAGTCCGGCTTTCTGTGCAGTGAGGACGGTACTGTAAAGTCGCTTCATCTCGTCGTCCGCGCGGCCGAGAACGACGGTTCTGGTCATATCCGAACGGCAACCGTCAACCGTTGCGCCGTAGTCCATGGTTATAAATCCGGGGGACAGCTTTCTGTTCTGCGGCTCGCCGTGGGGCAGAGAGGTTGACGCGCCGGATATTGCGATGGTGGGGAACGCGGGCTCTTCGCTTCCCGCGCGGCGCATGGAGTATTCAAGCTCTGCCGCGAGCTCGATCTCGGTCATTTCGGGGTTTATCAGGGTGAGGACGTGTCTGAAAGCCGCCTCTGCTATACGCTGTGCCTTGACTATCGAGTCTATCTCGGACTGATCCTTTATCTCGCGCAGGTCGTCTACCATAGCGCCTATCGGCGAGAGGGTGAAGTCGGAGAGCTTATTCGAGAGAACTTCAAAATCGGCGCAGGTAAGGTATCTGTCCTCGTATCCGACCTTTTTTGCGCCGTATTTGGTCAGGGTTTCGGGAAGAACGGTGGGATTTGCGCGGGAGAGAAGCACTGCCTCAAAATCCGTGCCTGCCGCAGCCTTTGCCGCCTCGATATAGCGGAAATCGGCAAGGATAGCCGCGCCGCTCTTACCGACCACGACGTATCCGTCGGTGAAATTGAACTTTGAAATATATCTCTGGGATACCACGTTTGTGAGCACCACCGCATCAAGCCCCGCGGCGATCATTTTTTCTCTTAATTTAGCGAGTCTCATTTCTTTTCCTCCAAAAAGTGTGTTAATTATATCTGATCTCATTAATTCTCGTCATTACTTTTTTCAGCAAGCATAGTGATTTCACGTATCTTTGCTTCAAGCAGTTTTTTATCCGGCAGTTGCAGAGTATAATCTGCAACCATAGCCGGAGAAAGATTGTTGCTCAAAGCATATTCAACTACCGTATCATCTTTGTAGGTGCAAAGTATAAGACCGACGCTTGGATTTTCATTCGGCTTTTTCACGTCACGGTTTAGCGCTTCAAGGTAGAAGTTTAACTGACCAAGATGTTCAGGCTTGAATTTACCGACTTTGATTTCGATTGCTACAAGGCAAGAAAGCGCGCGGTTGTAGAACAAAAGGTCGATAAAGAAATCCGTGTTTCCGACTTGCACTCGGTATTCCTCTCCCATAAACGTAAAATCCTTACCGAACTCCAAAATAAACTGTTTCAAATTCGCTATAATGGATTTGCGGAGATCCTTTTCCTTATAATCCTCGGGAATGTCCAAAAATTCAAGCACGTAGGAGTCTCGGAGTGTACCGATGGCGGGATTTTGCTCAATCAAATTTTTGTTTTTAGCAGTGGAAAGCATCGTTCTTTCGAACAGCATACTGTCAATCTGGCGTTCAAGTTCTCGCTTTCCGTATCCATTGGCAATGCAAAGCCTTAAATAAAATTCCTTTGATTCATCGGTTTTACAGCCTGCCATAATGAGCAGATTGTTCGACCACGTAATTTCTCTCACCAGTGGTGAGAGTTTTTCGCTATCTTTGTACGTTTCAAAAAATTGCTTCATTCTCCAAATATTTTGTGCCGAGAAACCGCTTACGTAAGGGTATTCTCGCTTGAGAAAATTTGCAAAATCCTGAACAACACTTTTGCCCCAACCCTCGTTATCGGCTTTTTCGCTGATGTACTTGCCGATCTGCCAGTACATCTCAATCATTTCGGCGTTTACGGCTTTGATGGCTTTCGCTTTGGAACGTTCGATAATCGCGATAATATTTTCAAAATCGTTATTGTAATTGATAATATCAGCCATTTTTATCCTCCATCAGCATTTTTTTGGATTGGTGTTAGCGGTTATAGTATTACATATACGATGCCGCCGCTTTGAGCGCGAGCGAGTAAGAATACGAGCCGAAGCCGGAAATAGATCCGCGGCACACGGGAGCGATAACCGATTTTGATCTGAACTCCTCACGTGCGAACACGTTTGACATATGTACCTCGATCACGGGGATAGAGATTGCGGATATAGCGTCGCGCAGGGCGATCGAGTAGTGAGTGTACGCACCTGCGTTGAATATCACCGCGTCGTATTCCTCGCGCGCCGAGTGGAGTGCGGTAACGAGCTCGCCCTCACAGTTTGAGGTGAAAAATCCGAGCTCTGCTCCAAGCTCTTTTGCTTCTTCTGTCAGACGGGCGCAGATGTCGTCAAGCGTTTCGGTGCCGTATATCCCGGGCTCTCTTTTGCCGAGCATACAGAGATTTGGACCGTTCATTACGAGTATCTTTTTCAATTTATATTGACCTTCTTTCATCACGTAATATCTTTCTTTTCTACATTATAAATTATTTTTGCTAAAAAGTAAAGAATATATTGCAGTGGGAGGCGAAAATACTTGACTTTTTTTCAATATTGTTTTATAATTATTACACAGTGATTGCGCTGTGAGTCAGGCTCACGGCGCTTTTTTTGTAAACCTACTATAACGGGGGATTGTATGAGTAAGATTCAGGACGAATTTGGTTGTATGGTGTTTGGCGACGCGGAAATGCGTCAGCGACTTCCCAAGGATATATATCGCTCTTTGCGTAAGACTATTGAGTCGGGCAGTGAGCTTGACCACGGCGTTGCGGGCGTAGTTGCTTCGGCTATGAAGGACTGGGCGCTTGAAAAGGGCGCGACCCACTATACCCACTGGTTCCAGCCTATGACGGGTATCACCGCCGAAAAGCACGACAGCTTTCTTTGCCCTGCGGGCGACGGTGAGGCTATTACCGAGTTTTCGTCCAAGGACTTAAAGCGCGGAGAGCCGGACGCGTCCTCCTTCCCGTCGGGCGGTCTTCGTACCACCTTTGAGGCGAGAGGATATACCGCGTGGGACCCGACCTCTTACGCGTTTATCAAGGACAAGACCCTTTGTATTCCTACCGCGTTTTTCTCTTACGGCGGTGAGTCACTCGATAAAAAGACTCCCCTTCTGCGCTCTATGGAGGCGGTTAATAATCAGGCTATGCGTATTCTGCGCCTGTTTGGCAACACTACCACCAAGCGTGTTATCACCACCGTAGGTCCCGAGCAGGAATACTTCCTTGTTGACAAGGAAATTCACGATAAAAGAAAAGACCTCGTATACACAGGACGCACCCTTTTTGGCGCGAAACCGCCCAAAGGACAGGAGCTTGAGGATCATTATTTCGGCACTCTCAAGCCGCGCGTCAAGGCGTATATGGAGGACCTGAACAACGAGCTTTGGCATCTCGGCGTTTACGCCAAGACCGAGCATAACGAGGCGGCTCCCGCACAGCACGAGCTTGCCCCCGTGTTCACCAACACCAATACCGCGACCGACCACAATCAGCTCACTATGGAGATAATGAAAAAGGTGGCTCTGCGAAACGGTATGGTGTGCATCCTTCACGAAAAACCGTTTGCCGGAGTTAACGGTTCTGGTAAGCACAACAACTGGTCAATGGCGACCGACGACGGTATCAATCTGCTCGAACCGGGCGATACTCCGTTTGAAAACGCACAGTTTTTGCTTTTCTTAGTTGCCGTGATCGCAGGCGTTGACGAGTATCAGGATCTTTTGCGCGTTTCCGCGGCGAGCGCGGGCAACGACCACCGTCTCGGCGCGAACGAGGCTCCGCCCGCTATCCTTTCGATTTTCCTTGGCGATCAGCTCACCGAGGTGCTTGACGCGATAGAAAACGAAAACGAGTACGAGGACAGAAAAAAGACGAAAATGCGTGTCGGAGTCAGCGTGCTTCCTGCGTTTTCAAAGGATCTGACCGACCGCAACCGTACCTCTCCCTTTGCCTTTACAGGTAACAAGTTTGAGTTCCGTATGCTTGGCTCCGCTTTCTCTATCGCGGAGGCTAACATCATTCTCAACACCATCGCGGCGGAGGAGCTTTCAAGATTTGCGGACAGACTTGAGGCGGCGGAGAACTTTACCGACGAGCTTCATTCAATAATCAAGAATACTATCAAAAAACACAAGAGAATAATATTCAACGGCAACAACTATACCGACGAGTGGGTCAAAGAGGCAGAGGCGCGCGGACTTTCAAACAACAAGACCACCGCTGACGCACTCCCGCTTTTCAAGACCGAGAAGAATATCGCGCTGTTCGAGCGTCACAATATTTTCACCCGTACCGAGGTATATTCGCGCTATGAGATTCTGACCGAAAATTACTGCAAGGTGCTTAACATTGAGGCGCTTACTATGCTTGAAATGGCGAGAAAGAACATCATTCCCGCGGTTGAAAAGTACTCAAAGATGCTTGCGGATACTGCGTCTGCAAAGGCGAATATCGCTATCCCGATAGATGCGGAGGTAATGGCTCTGACAAGGCTTTCGAACCTTACAGCGGCGATGTACACCGAGACGGACAGCCTTGAGGCGATCACCTCGGGCATGAAGGATCACGCGGATAACACCGAGCTTTCCCTGTACTGCAGGGACAAGCTGATTCCCGCAATGGACGCTTTGCGCGAGGTAGCGGACGAGCTTGAGACCATCGTTGGCGAGGATTATTGGCCGTATCCCACCTACGGAAGTCTCCTTTTCGGAGTTTGCTGACATTCGGAGCACCGCGAAAATCAAGCGGTGCTCCTTTAATGTAGATGTGTACTGTCACGAGGTAATTGAATGAAAAAATCTTTGTCTTACTTATTGCACATTCTGCTTGCCGTGTTTGCGGCTTTTGAATATTTTTGTTTTATATGGCTTTGGACGGGCGATGGAGAATTTACGCTTATCGGATGTGGAATAAGTTTTATAATTTTTTTGGCTATACATATTTTATTGTTATTTAAAACACAAAACAGGATGCTGAAAAGAATTATCGTATACAGTGCGATTATATTGACACCCATTTTAAGTATTATTACTGTTTATGCGGTTCTTGCTCCTTTGTGCGGCGTGATCATTGAAGTTGCTTGAGTTATCTATATCA
>CAZGHD010000049.1:0-14060 GCA_964525525.1 uncultured Lachnospiraceae bacterium
AGCGAGAAGCGTTTTACCTGTACCGGGAGGGCCCACGAGCAGAACGCCGTGGGGGATACGCGCACCGAGCTTGGTAAATTTAGTGGGATCTTTTAAGAAATCAACGATCTCCTTGAGTTCCTCTTTTTCCTCGTCAGCACCGGCAACGTCCTTGAAAAATACTTTTTTCTTTTCGTTTGAGCCGAGCTTAACTTTGGCGTGACCGAAAGAATTCATCTTTCCACCGCCGCCGGTCGCCTGGCGCATAGCGTAGAACCAGAGTGCAACAAAGATAACTATAATTATAACGTACGGCAGGAATGCGAGCCAGATCGGAGTTTCCTCCGGCTGAATTATATCGTACGTTTCTATTACTCCGCGTTCGTGCTGATCGAAAATAGTTTCCGAAAGATCCTTCCAGAACATTTCGTAGCTGCGAAGACGGTATACGACGTAGGTATCGGCATCGCCTTCGGTTTCCGACCTGATGACAAGAGTAAGATTATTCTTCTCGTCTATCTCAAACGCTTTTACCTGCTCATTCTCGAAATAGTCAACTATCTGGCTATATATAACCTCTTCTTTCGGCAGATCGCTGAGCACAAAATACATAGCAACGATTATCGCGCCGATAAGGAAAAGGTAAAGAATAATCGTCTTTCTATTGTCCGTCATGTAACCTCCTCTGCGTGTTTGATCACGGTTTTCCTGTTATATGTATATTTTATGTGATAGATTTGTTGTTTTTGTATCCAAATATTCCCGATCAGGAATAAACCTTGGGATCAAGAATGCACACGTCCGGGAGAGTGCGGTATTTTTCCGAATAGTCAAGGCCGTATCCGACGACGAACTCGTCGGGGATAACAAAACCGCAATAATCGGTGTTCATATCCACTTCTCTTCTGTCAGGCTTATCAAGCAGAGTACAGGTCTTTACACTGCGCGCGCGCTTTTCAAGATACGGCACGAGCTTTGAAAGAGTGCGTCCGCTGTCGATGATGTCCTCGATTACGAGGAGATCGCAATCTGACAAATCCTCACGCTTTATGTCAAGCGAGATTTTTATATCTCCGCCGGAAACGGTACCGCTTCCGTAAGAAGAAACGCGCATAAATTCGATCTCGGTAGGAAGCGACAGGTATCTTACCAGATCACTGAAAAACATAAATGAGCCTTTAAGTATACATACCATTACAAGATGCTTGTCGGCGTAATCGCGGTCGATCTCTGCGGCAAGTTCTTTTACTCTTGCGTCTATTGTTTTAGCGTCAATTAAAACTTTTGAAATTTCGTTATTCATTGTCCCTCACAAAGCCGAAGCCGTAAAAACGGCAATTATTTTTCACAGTAACAAATATATGTTATTTCTTCCCCTTTTTCGGGATATACCCTGTCCGCCACCGGAAATCCGGGCACCCAGACGATACCCTCGCCGTCACAAATAACGGGAAGCGTATCGCGCTTTTCAAGAGGAAGCTTTTTTTCCGACATCATACGACGCACGGTTTTGGTCACAGACCTCGCTCTGTAAGCGTCTCCCGACCGTCTGGTACGCGCATAAACGTCACTTTTTATTTTATCAAAATTTATCTTGTCGAATATAGATAATTTGTAAATATTTTCTTTTTTTTGAAATTCTTTAAAGCTTTTTGCATCAAGCAGCAAAATGTCGTACTCTTTTTCATCAAAAGAGTTTACGCCGAAAGAAAGCGGAGCTTCGCCTAAGTCCTTTTCAGTGACCTTCCTTTCTGTTCGAACGCTTTTTCTTACCGTCAGCTCTCCGTTCTCCACTACGACCGACATACCGCCGGGAAGATCAAGAGAGGAATGGGGCACCTTGCGCTCTGCTAAAGCCAGTACAGCCTCTACGTGCACCGATGAAAGCGCGCCGCATCCGTACTTTTTACAAAAATCTCCAACCGCTCTGAAAGCCACGGGAGGCGCGAGCGAACAAAGTCCGTCACACGGTATTCGCCCGTCTTTTTCAAACTCTGCAATAAACTCATTCGCGGCAGAAGTGAAATACCCGTCTTCCTCACGCAGATGGCGCGACGCTTCAAGCACGGTGCCCTCAAACGAAGGATTCAGCTTTTTCGCGCGCGGAATTATCTCCGCTCGGATAAAATTACGCGTGTATACAGTGTCCGAATTGGTACTGTCTTCCACGTATTCTATTCCGTTTTGCTTTGCAAAAGAGCGAATCTGATCGCGGTCTGACGCGATAAGCGGTCTGATTATGTTATCCCTCACGGGCGGAATTCCAGCAAGCCCGCGGCTTCCCGCCCCTCTTATAAGGTTAAACAAAACGGTCTCCGCGTTATCTGTCGCGTTGTGAGCGGTAGCAACCACCTCGCCGTCCTCCAAGACCTCGGAAAACACACGATAACGCAGTTCTCTTGCCGCCTCTTCAAGTCCAATGCCCTTTTCTTTTGCAAAAGCAGGAGCGTCCACCCGCCTTACGACAAGCGGAATATCAAACCCTCCGCAAAGAGCTCGGCAAAAATCCTCGTCTCTTTGAGCTTCGTCTCCTCTGATACAGTGATTTACGTGCACTGCGCGAAGCCGCGTATCCGTACCGCTTAAAACGTTTTTCAGAACGTGCAGTAAAACCACCGAATCCGCCCCGCCGGAAAGGGCGCACAGCACGCTGCCTACACCCCGGAGCATACTGTATTTCAAAACGGTATTTTTTGTGGAAGTAAAAATATCATTCTGCATGAGATTCATCAAGTGTTACAAACTTAGTGTACTGACCGAGCCAGCCCATCTTAACGTTTGCAGTAGAGCCGTGACGGTTTTTAGCGATTATAACTTCAGCGGTATTAGTACCCTTTTCCTTGTCGTAGTACTCGTCACGGTAAAGGAACAGAACCATATCAGCGTCCTGCTCTATCGCACCTGAGTCACGAAGGTCGGACAGCATCGGTCGTTTATCGGTTCTCGACTCGGGACCACGGGAAAGCTGAGCGCAGGTGATTACCGGCACACCAAGCTCTTTTGCCATGATTTTTAAGTGTCTCGATATTTCCGCAACTTCCTGAACTCTGTTGTCTATTCTTCTGTCAGACTGCATAAGCTGAAGATAGTCGATCAAAACAAGTCCGAGATTTTTTACACGACGAAGCTTCGCCTTCATTCCGGTAACAGAAATACCCGTGGTGTCGTCTATATATATTTCACATTCGGAAAGCTCGGAGGAAGTGTGAGCAAGCTTTGCCCAGTCTTCGTCCGACAAGTTACCCGAACGCATATTATAGCTGTCTATCATAGCTTCACTCGAAAGCATACGGGAAACGAGCTGCTGCGCCGACATCTCAAGAGAAAATACGCAAACTGCTTTCTTTGACTGTTTTGCAACGTTTGCGGCGATATTCATGGTAAATGAGGTTTTACCCATACCGGGACGTGCACCAACGAGAATAAGGTCTCCCTTTCCCATACCGACTATATATCGGTCAAGTCCGGTAAATCCCGTAGGAGTACCGGCAACCGCTTCTTTATCTGTGTTAAGAAGATGAAGATGCTCGTACTCCATCTGGAGCGCGTCCTTGATATGAACGAAGCTTTTGGTCTCGCGTCCTTCCGCTATCGCGAAAATACGCTGTTCCGCGTTGTCGATTATATACTCGACCTCTCCCTGCTCGGAGAAAGCGGTGTCGCTGATGTCCGAGCAAGCCTCGATAAGACGGCGCAAGGTCGCTTTATCGGAAACTATCTTTGCGTAGTCGCGCACGTTTGCCGCGCTCGGCACTATTTCAGCTATGAGCTTTATATAATTTTTACTTTGATTCTCATCGTAAACGCCGTTTGCGACAAGGGTATCAATAAGTGTGACCAGATCTATCTCTCTGTTCTTCAAAAACATTTCCTGGAGGCAGGAATATATGTCTCTGTGGTTTTCAAGATAAAAATCATCGCACGTCATTATTCCCGAGATTTCCGAAATACACTCGGGATTTATAAGTATGGATCCCAATACCGACTGCTCCGCTTCTATCGAATACGGCAGTTTTCTTGAAAACTCCTCGTTACTCATTTTACTGATTTCCTTTAACTGTTATTATTTTTCGTCGGTGATGAGTACGTTAAGCTTGCCAGTAACCTCGGGGTGGAGCTTTACCTCAAGCTCGTATTTGCCGAAAGCCTTGAGCACGTTTGACTGAATCTTGCGCTTGTCTATAACGATCTTGTGCTGCTTTTCAAGCTCCTCCGCGATCTCCTTGGTGGTTACAGAACCGTAAAGTCTGCCGTCTGCGCCAGCCTGACGCTTGAAGGTAAGGAGAATAGCCTCGAGTTTTCCGGCGGTTTCTTTAGCCGCGGCAAGCTCAACAGCTTCCTTATGTTTTTTAGACTCCTCGCGTCCTTTTATCTCATTAAGAGCGGACGGAGTTGCCTCTACTGCTTTTTTCTGCGGAAAAAGGAAGTTTCTCGCGTATCCGTCGGATACGTTGATAACGTCGTCCTTTTTTCCCTGTCCTTTTACGTCACAAAGTAATACTACTTTCATTATTTTTACCTGCCTTTTGCTGTTTTGATTTTATTTACACCAATTTACATATTGTTGTCAAGATAATGATCGACCGCTTCCTTGAGAAGCGTAAGTGCTTCAATGAGCGATCTGTCCGCGACCTGCGCGCCGGCAACGTCAAAATGTCCGCCGCCCTGAAGTTTTTCAAGTATGAGCTGAACGTTTATCTTTCCCGAGCTTCGCGCGGAAATGTGAACCGAGTTACCGATCTTCACAAGCGCAAAGGACGCGAGTATGCCGGATATTCCAAGCAGTTTGTCCGCCGCCTTTGCCGCCGCGATTCTGTCCTGCGGGATTCCGTCGCCGTCGCTTCTCGCGATAGCAATCACCTTGCGGTATATTACGACGTCGCTTTCAAACTTTGCCTCGCGAACGAAATCGTCAAGACTCGTTTTGAAAAGCTCCTGTGCGTCTGACGGTGCCGCACCCTCTCCGCGAAGATACTGCGCCGCCGAGAAGGTTCTCGTTCCGGTATTGCGTGAAAACTGCTTGGTATCAAGAAGCATTCCCGCAAGAAGCATATCGGCTTCCTCTTTCATAAGCATGCCCGCGGGTACCGACTGCTCAAGCATCTCACTGATAAGCTCGCAGCAGGAAGATGCGGACGGTTCGATATACGAAATAACCGGCTCTCTTTCAAATTCCGCCGTCTTTCGATGATGATCTATTATCGCTATTTTGTCTACATTTGACGCAAGCTGGGAAGATTCAAAGTGGTCTACGTTGTTTACGTCAACGATAACAAGCATAGTACCGGTACGCATAAGATCGAGTCCGTCGCGGGAATCTATAAACTTACCGTCGTACATATCTATGCCGCGGAATTTGTTCATACATCCGATTACGTTTTCGTCGTTGGTATCGACCACGATATTTGACGGAACGCCGCAGAATTCCGCAAGACGCGCAATACCGATACATGCGCCAAACGAGTCAAAGTCTGCGTATTTATGTCCCATTATAAGGACGTTATCCGCGTTTGACATATGCGTGATAAGCTCGTTTGCGATAACTCTTGCACGAACTTTAGTACGCTTCTGAACGGTTCTCGTTCTGCCTCCGTAAAAGTCTATACCGTCCTCGCGTTTGAGAACAGCCTGGTCGCCTCCTCGCTGAAGCGCCATGTCAAGCGCGCTCTGCGCGACGCGGCTTTTCTCCGCAAGAGAACCCTCAACGCACGCAACGCCGATAGAAACGGTTACCGGCGCGCTTCCCTCACCTACGCGCACGTCGCGTATTTCGTCGAGAATCGAAAAACGTTTTTCGATCTGTTCCGAAAGGCTCTTTTTGTTAAGGATAAGAATGAACTTATCTCTCTCGTATTCCTTTATCATTCCGCCCATTTCTTCCGCCCATTTTTTGAGCATTACTGCTATCTCGGCAGATGCGGTACGGTATTTTTCCTGAACGTACTGAAGAAGCTCGTCAAGGTTATCTATTATTATATACATAACGACGGTGTCCTCTTCGTCAAACTTAACGCGGAGCTGCTGTAGTTCGGTGGAATCGTTGAATATTACCAAGCGGTATTCTTTATCACCGGCTTTTATCTCGTAACCAACCGCGCAAAAAGCACGGTCACCGAGGAGCACGTTATCAATAGGCGCGCCGCTCTCCATATTCTGAGGCAAAAGACCGCACAAGCTCTCGGTAGTCATACCGAAGACCGCCTCGCGTCCGCCTGCAAGAGAAGTGAGCGTGCGGTTATACCAGATTATTTTACCGTCCATATCGCAGATAAGCACCGGCATATGGAGCTTGAGCACGACGTCAACCATAAGCTGGCCGAGCAGAGGGCTGAGCTTAGGGTCAGCGGCTTTTCTCGGAGAGAAGATGTGAAGTATCACCGCCGCAAGAGCTATCACCGCAAAATAGCCGATAACGATAACTATCAGACTGTACAGTGCCGGAACCTGAGTATAAGTACATACGAGGAAGTGAACGATAAACCCGATGAGCGCGGCAACGGCGGATATAAGAAGCAACTTTCCGTCACCGTGTACTTTTATCTTAGAATTTTTCATAAGCAATCCGATCCTTATCAAAAATTTTGTCTTTAGTCCTTTTTAGGTTTGAGAGCGGGAGCTTTACGGCGAATAACGGATATTGCGCCGACAATTGAAAATACCATTATAGCAAGCGACAAAAAAGTCGCTACGTACTGTAAAAGAATGAAAGCCGCGACAGCGACTGTAATCCAGCCGAAAAAGCTGAATCTTCGCTTGGTCTTTTTGGCAAGCCACATTCTGAACGATCTGAATCCCACAACGGTAAGACCCGGAGTAAGAATTATCTGAATATTCATAGCCGCGTAATACACCGGCTCAGCCGAGTCGACGTAAGACAGCACCGACACCATAACGGTTGCGATAATAAACAGCGCCGCCGCCGCGAGACTCATATCGATAAAGAACATCTCGGGAGAGATCAGCTTGTACGAGCTTGACGCAAATGAAAGTCGGGTAAAAAGCTTAGCGCAAAGATACACGAGAAGAAACACTATACAAACGAGGAAAGCAAACGACGTTGCCACCGCGTATCTCGCGTAAAACGAGATCGCCTCCTCGGTAAGAATAGTTATTTTTGTATCTCCGTTCGTATATACCGATGATGCCCTGAGCATCTCGACTACCTGATTATACGAGGTCTCGCTGTACTTAATAACACCTTCAACCGACAAAGCTCCGTCGGTAATGTATATCTGAGCCAGGAAAGCGCAAATCAATGCAGCAACCACCACTGCACTTCCCGCGGCAACCGAGCCGACGAGCGAGGATTTGGTTTTAGCGCATATTCCTATCGCAAGCGACACGAAAAGCACGAGCAGTGAAACCGCAACCGATATTTTACTGTCCGCAAGAAGGAAAACGGGTACAAGCGAAACGAGTGAGCATATGATCGGCAGATACGGCTTTGAAAAACAGAACAGATACGCGCCGGTCGCCACGGAGGAAATGAAAAACAAGAATGACAGTATCCCTCCGGCAACGCCTACCGCAAAAGAAGCTATAACGTACGCCGCGGCTATAAACGCAATAAATTGTTTTTTGGGTAAATTCTCGCCGCGGCTCACATTCACGTCGTTTCTGTCCATACAGCTTCTCCTCTTTTCGGTCACAAAATTATACATCATATATTATAGCAGATTTATTTCCGCTTGTAAACAATTTCCACGATAACTTTTTAATTCCTCATAAAAAAATCATTGTTGTTTTCACAAAATACACGAAAAAATCACCGCAAACTCACTCAAGCACCAAAAATTTCAAATGTTTTTTCAAAAAAATATTCGCCGTGCGGTTGACAAGCGGTCAAAATAAATATATAATCATACTTGGAATGATCCTGAGTTATAACACAGATCAAAGGAGACAACTATGAGAGTTTTAGTTTTATCCATCACCGCCGGCGAAGGACATAACTCAACAGCAAAAGCGATCAGAGACGAGCTTATCGCAAGAGGCGCAGAATGTGAATTTCTCGATACCTACGGGTACATAAACCGCGCACTGCGCTCGGTTATATCAAACGGATACCTTTTCTTTTCAAGCAAGACCAAGCGCCTGTATGCAAAAGGCTACCGCCATTGCGAAAGAAGAAAAAAGAGCGGACGTTTCTCTATAAGCCGTTCTTTTCACAAATCACTTGCGAATAAGCTGTTTAAGTACATCAAAGAATACGATCCCGACGTTATAGTCTATACCCATATTTTTGCCGGAATGCTGGTAGATATTCTCAAAGAACGCCCTGATTTCCGCGCAAAATCGGTCGGAATAGTTACCGACTTCGTTTTCCATCCCTACTGGGAAGAAGCTCCAAAGACCGACAAGGTAGTAATCGCAAACGAACTGCTCGCTATGCAGGCGAAAGTCCGCGGTTACAGCGACGAGCAGATCGCCCCCATCGGTATTCCGATACGTTCTAAATTTGCAGTATCCAAAGAAAAATCCGAAGCTCGCGACGAGCTCGGAATAGACAGGGATAAGCTCACCGTCCTCATTATGGGCGGAAGCATGGGTTACGGAAATCTTGCCGACGTAGTAAAAAAACTTGACGCGATAGAGCTTGATTTTCAGATGCTCGTGGTATGCGGTAACAATGCCGATGCAAAAGCAAGTATAGAAAAGCTGTCCCTTAACAAATCCGCACACGTCTACGGCTTCGTAAACAACGTTGACGTTATGATGGATGCGTCCGACTGTATCGTTTCAAAGCCCGGCGGTCTTACTACCTCCGAGGCGCTCGCGAAACGTCTGCCTATGATAATTGTAAATCCCATCCCCGGTCAGGAAGACAGAAACAAAGACTTTCTTCTCAACAGCGGTGTAGCTATGGCTGTCACCGAAACCTGCGGTCTTGAGGAGATAATTTTCCAGCTTTTCTCAAATCCCGACCACATCGAGCTTATGAGAAAAAACATAGATCACATCAAGCATCCTAACTCTACCGACGATTTGTGCAAACTCATAATGAGTCTCTGTAATGATTAACACAAAACGCATGTTAGCTATTCATCTAACATGCGTTTTTCAGTTTATCTATAATACTTGTAATATGCGATGATCGTGCGTTCTTTGCCGTCGTGTTCCATATCAGGCGCGGTGATCACGACACCGTCGAGAGAGAGTAGTTCCCACGCTTTCATATCAAGAATTTTAGTGCGAAAAAGAATGTCCTGAGACGCGTAAACAATGAGCTCATCCTCCTTTGTAATTATCGCGCCCTCACGTCCGATGATCTCGTCCACGTCGTCGTGACGCTCGGTCACGTACTTGATGTGTTTTCCGCTTATTCTTTTCGCCATTTCAATTTTGAATGCAGGAGAATTTTCATCCTTCTTTTTGCCCAAAAATCTCGAAAATATTTTCATAATTTTTACCTGTTTTTCCGTATTTTAAAAAAATTTTATCCAAAATTCTTTAAAGTATTGCTTTTTGTGTTTTTTTAAGTTATACTATGTAAAACCTTGATTGCCATATCATTATTTTAACATATTATATATAGCAATATCAAGTATAAATTCAAAATTACTCTGGTGGAGGTGCTGAATATGCTACCGCTTGACGTTTTAGACAAACAAGCTGAGGAAATGCTCGCGGCAAATAACGTCTCTCTCGAAAAGATAGACATGGCCGTGATGATTGACCTCGACTCCAACGAGAAATATTGTATCTCGTGGCTTGCATACAGCAAAGCTGACAATGCAGTATATCATATTTCTCCGAACGAAAATTCATTCAAAAAGTACGACCTTAACTATCACGATGAACCCATCGTTGAAAGCTTTCTCGGCTCTAACCGTTTTCTGTATCACGAGCACCCGGTAAAAGCTCCCGAAATACCCGAAGGATGCTCGGAAGAAGAACGCAAAAAGCTCGAAATAGAGTACGAGAAGAACGGTAAGACGGTAATCGTTTGCTACGCTACCAACAAGTGTAAAAGAAAGCTGTTCTCCTTCGTCGAAATAATCGAGCGAATGACAAAAGGTGAAACGGTAACCGAAAAGGACGATATTTTCAAGCAGTACGATACCACCTGCCCCAAGTGCGGCACCCTGTACTCTGACGCGGAGGCAAAAATATGTCCTCACTGCGACAAGAAGACCTCGTTTATCATCCGTATACTTGAGTACTACAAACCGCTTCTGCCGTTTATCATCGCATTCTTTACCTGCCAGATAGGTACTTCCGCGGTAAGCATAATCACCCCGCTCGTGCAGAACAAATTCCTGCTCGATCACGTAATTCCCGAGTCGGGTAAGTACCATACGTCTGCATGGCTTCTCGTTACCCTGTCGGTAGTTGTCGGACTCGGTCTGCTCCTTGAGGTCATCAATATTTTCCAGTACAGACTCTCCGCAAAAATAACCAACACCGTAACCGACAGTATGAAGAAGTCGATATTTGAGAAAGTACAATCCCTTTCCCTCTCTTTCTTCGGTAAAAACTCGGTAGGTAATATCATTACCAGGGTTTCCTCCGATGCTGACACGATAGCAAGCTTCTTTACACATTACATACCGCAGTCATTCTTCTACGGTCTGACTCTTATCGGTTATCTTGTAATCGTATTTATAATGAACTGGAAGCTCAGTCTCATTATCCTCGTTCCCGTTCCCATTCTGCTCGTCCTTCACAGATTGAGAGAACCTAAATACTATAAGTCTTATACCAAAGTATGGCGCTCAAACGCATCGCTCAACAGTATGGTAAATGACTCTATTTCTGGTATCCGCGTTGTTAAAGCTTTCGCAAAGGAAGCTGACGAGACCAACCGTTACAACTATTACGCAACAAAATCGGTAAAAGCATCCCTCTACAACAACTACGTATACCTCACAATATACCCGCTTATCGGTCTTTGTATGGGTATGGCATCTCAGTTTATCTGGGGTGTCGGCGGTATTCTCGTGCTCGGTAAAGAAATGAGCTACGCGGATTTCGTTACCTATTTCTCATACGTCGGCCTTTGCTTCGGACCTCTCAACTTCTTTACCTCCAACCTCGCAAACGCTCTTAACGGAGCTATGAACTGCGCTCAGCGTTTCTACGATACCATGGATACCAAGCCCGAGGGTATTTCCACCGACGGTAAGGTGAAGATCGAGAGATTCAAAGGCGAGATCGAACTCGTAAACGTAAACTTCAGCTATACCCCCAACCGTCCGATACTCAAGAACGTGTCAATGCACGTAAATCCGGGTGATCAGGTAGGTCTGGTCGGACATACCGGTGCCGGAAAGAGTACGATCGCAAACCTTATAACCCGTCTGTACGATCCGCAAAGCGGTAAGATACTGATAGACGGCGTTGACGTAAAAGATATTGAAATTTCCTGTTTGCGTAAAAACATGGCGATAGTTTCCCAGGAAATATTCATTTTCCGCGGTACCGTAGCAGACAATATAAGATACGGTAAGCCGGATGCAACCTTTGAAGAAGTGGTTGCCGCGGCAAAGGCTGCAAACGCACATGAATTTATTATGAGAATGCCTAACGGATACGACACGGTAGTCGGTATCGGTTCCCGCGCGATGTCCGGCGGTGAGCAGCAGAGAATCTCCATTGCCCGCGCTATTCTGCTCGCTCCTTCAATACTCATACTCGACGAAGCGACCGCGGCAATGGATACCGAGACAGAGCGTATGATAGGCAAGGCGCTTGACGCACTTGTAGAAGGCAGAACCTCCATATCCATCGCGCACCGTCTCTCTACCCTTAAAAACTGTAATATACTGCACGCGATAGAAGACGGTGAGATCGCAGAAAGCGGTACTCACGCAGAGCTTATCGCAAAACGCGGAATTTACCACAAGCTCTATACACTTCAGAGCGAAGCCAATAAAAAGATCGTCATCGGCGAATGACGCAAACGCGAAAGGAATTTAAGAAAATGAGTGAACAGGCTAAAAAGCCCATCGCGGCTAATGAAAATGAAGAAGCTCTCGTTGATGCCCTCTTTGCCAAAAGAGAATCTGTTGACTTAGATCAGCAAAATGCACGTTTTTCTCTGTCGGACGGCGGTCTCATCTCGCTTGAACTCAGACTTCCCGACAAAGAGCCCGAGTTTTTTGAGAGAGTCGTAATAATCCGCGCATACCCGATAAGCAATCCGAATGAATTCCTCGTCGTTCGTTCCGCTGACACCAAGGAGCACGGAAAAGGTGAGGAGATCGGTATCATCCGCGACATAAGCATTATGCGTGAGGATGAGATCAAGATCATAAACGCAGAACTTGACAAGCGTTATTTCATTCCCGAAATACTTAAAGTAATATCAGTAAAAGATAAATACGGTCTCAGCTACTGGGAGTGCGAGACCTCCGCAGGTCACAGATCGTTTATAGTAAGTAACCCGTACGTAAACATCCGTATGCTTGAAGACGGCAGACTTATTATCGAAGATATGGACGGCAGTAACTATTGCATACCCGACACTACTGCTCTCGATAAGCTCAGCCAGAAGAAGATAGAAGTATTCTGCTAACACGGGCAGTACAGTCCATATTGCGACCTATAAGGAAAGGAGTAAAAATCCATGAAACTGCTGTACAAGCTCTCAGACACAGAGCAAGCGGTATACGACAAAAATTCGACAGACGGCGAAAGAGTAATGTACTGTCTCCCGTACAATCTTGAGGACGGACATTTCGTATCAGGACACGTCGTCATAACAGACCGTTTTATATACAGAATATTCGAGGACGTTCTCGCGGCAAAGTACGACTTTTCCGAGCTATCGGAATTTTCCGTCGAGAGAACGGTCGGTTCTTCCACTTTTTATGCAAAAATCAACGGTGTATCTACCGTTATCTGCCGATTCCTGTCCGGTAGATACCTCTCGCACTACACCTTGATGGTTCGTGCTTGCGATATTATTGCAGAAGCAAAGGCGGAGGGGAAAGACCCCGGCGACCCGCTTGAGAACGATACTCCCGAGCGTTTCTGCGACAAATGCGGCACCCCGCTGATAGGCGGAACCGCCATTTGCCCCAAGTGCAGAGACAAGGGCAGCGCGTTCAAAAAGCTGTGGGCATTGACCCGCGGTATGCGTCTTCTGCTTTCCGTTCCGGTTATGGTATCCGGTATAGCCCTTATTCTTCAGTTTATTCTTCCCCGTATCCAGAAATCTGCCATCGACGGATACATGAACAACGAAAAAGCAAGCATGGCAGATGCTCCTGCGTTTCTTCTGATATTCGCGCTTCTTCTCGGAATAGATCTTATCCAAAGAGCGCTGTCTATCGTACAGTCAAGAGCTGCTAACGTTTCGGGTACTAAATTCGTAAAAATATTAAGACTCGTCGTGTTTGAAAAAATTCAGAGTCTCAGTATTTCGTCAATACAGCGTCACTCAACCGGTGACCTTATGGCGCGTCTTAACTCGGACGTTTCGGTAACGCAAAGCTTTATAACGAGTACACTCCCCAGTATTCTTAACCAAGTCCTCTCATTTGTTATAGCGCTCATAGTCCTGCTATTCGTAAACCCTATACTTTGTGTATTCGTATTTATCCCGATAATTCCCGTATGCTTTATAGCCAAAAAAGTATGGGATAAATTCGGCGAAAACTCCCGCCGTCTTTGGAAAGATTCTTACGAGGTAAACTGTATCACTCAGGATACCATTCAGGGCGAAAGAATAGTAAAGAGCTTCGGACGCGAACAATCCGCAGTCAAGCGGTTTAATTCCGCAGTAAACAAGAGAACTAAACAGGCAATCAGAGGAGGTCAATATTCCTCGACAATGGGTCCTATTATCTCCTTTCTGTTTAAGCTGGGTTCTTACATAATTATGTTCTACGGTAACATACTCGTTTTCAACGGCGATCTTTCTCTCGGTCAGCTTTTTGAGTATACCGCTTACACCTCAGTCCTTTACGCCCCGCTCGGTACACTGCTTTCACTCCCCTCTACCCTTTCAACCGTCGTTAACTCGATAAACAAGGTTATGGAGATCCTCGACGAGGAACCCGAGATAGTTGATATAAATCTCCCGATAGATATAAAAATAGAGGGCGACATAAAGATAGACAACGTATCCTTCGGTT
>CAZGHD010000050.1:0-13837 GCA_964525525.1 uncultured Lachnospiraceae bacterium
CGAGGTACTGTCCGTTTGCAAGACGAACGCCCTCGGAAACGGCTACGACGACGTGCTCGTTTATGCTCCCGTAAAGCCGGTAGTCGAGCAGGCTGACGCGCTTCTCGGCCGCGACGGATGCCTCAACTTCTTTGCAGGCCCGACCAACCCCGAGTTCAAGGCGGAGTTCAACTTCTACAACGTTCACTACGCATCCACCCACATAGTCGGTACCTCCGGCGGTAACACGGACGATATGAAAGAGTCTATCGAGCTTATGCAGGCAGGCAGAATCAATCCCGCGGCGATGATTACTCACGTCGGCGGTCTTGACTGCGCTATTGAAACTACCCTTAACCTCCCGAAGATCCCGGGCGGTAAAAAGCTGATATACACCAACATTTCCCTGCCTCTCACCGCTATCGCGGATTTTGAGGAGCTCGGCAAGACCGATCCTATGTTTAAAGAGCTTGCGCGTCTCACTGCCGAGACCAAGGGTCTGTGGAACGCAAAGGCAGAGAAATATCTGCTCGATAACGCAAAGAGCATCTAACTGAATTTTTTACAAAAAAGATCCTAAGGAGGGACCCGATTGTTTATAGATAAAGTGGACATATACGTCAGAGCGGGAGACGGCGGAGACGGCGCGGTCTCGTTCAGACGCGAGAAATACGTACCCAACGGCGGTCCCGACGGAGGCGACGGCGGCCGCGGCGGTAACGTGGTGTTCAGAGCGGACGAAGGCTCGAACACCCTGCTCGCGTTCCGCTACAAGCGCAAATTTACCGCCGAGCGCGCAGAAAACGGCAAGGGCGGAAAATGCCACGGCAGAAACGGAGCGGACGTTATCATCCCCGTTCCGCCCGGAACGGTTATCCGCGATGCGGAGTCAAAAAAGATCATTCACGATATGTCAAGCGACGACGGCGCGGACTATATCGTCTGCCGCGGAGGCCGCGGAGGCTGGGGAAACAGACATTTCGCTACTCCCACCCGCCAGATTCCGAGATTTGCCAAAGGCGGCACCAAGGGCGAGGAGAGAACTCTCACGCTTGAACTGAAAATGCTTGCCGACGTAGGTCTTATAGGCTATCCGAGCGTCGGAAAATCGTCTATACTTTCAATGATTTCCGCAGCGCGTCCCAAGATCGCGGAGTATCACTTCACCACCCTCTCGCCAAATCTCGGCGTGGTACGCGCGGGAGGCGAGGGTAAGGGCTTTGTTGCCGCGGATATTCCCGGACTTATCGAGGGCGCGTCAGACGGTGCGGGACTCGGGCACGAGTTTCTCCGTCATATCGACAGATGCAGACTCCTCCTTCACGTCGTGGACGTTTCCGCGTCTGAGGGCAGAGATCCAATATCCGACATAAAGGCGATAAACACCGAGCTTGAGCGTTACAGCCCCGAGCTTGCAACCCGCCCGCAGATAATCGTCGCGAATAAATTCGACCTTATCGCCGTTGACGGCGAGGTACTGTCAGACGACGTTGACATAGACGCGTTTGAGGCCTTCGTACGTGAAAGCGGCTGGGGCGAGCCGATATACGTTTCCGCCGCTACCGGCGAGGGACTTGACAAAATGATATTCGCCGCCTCTGATATGCTGTCCGAGCTACCGCCCATCACGGTATACGAGCCCGAGTATGAGCCGGAGGAGATCGCTATCGGAAGCGGCGAGCGTGAGACCACCGTCCGCCGTGAGAATGAAAAATTCATCGTGGAGGGCGACTGGCTTTACAATCTGCTCGGTCAGATCAACGTGGACGACTACGAGTCGCTCTCCTTCTTCGGACGGGTTATCGAGCGTGCCGGAGTTATCGACCTTCTACGTGAAAAGGGCGCAAAGGACGGAGACAGCGTGTCTATTTACGGATTTGAGTTCGATTTTGTAAACTAAAGACGGAACGGATTTTATAATGAAAATTATCGGAAAAATATGTAAATACGGATTTATCGCGCTGATAGTAGCGGTATTCGCGCTGTTCTTTTACCGTGTGAGCATGATGGCAGACCCCGCAGAGATGCTTGACATTCTCCCGAGTGATGCGGCAAAGAGCGTCTACGCACAAAACGGCGCGCTGGACGTAAAAACTCAGGAAATGGTGAACGAGACCATCTCAAACGACGGTAAGTTTTACACCACCGGTCTTATGATCCTCCCGGAAACGAGCGAGCTGATAATCACAGTCAGATACCTTGACAGCACGCTTGACAAGCTCGCAGAAGAATACTCTCTTGAGACTATCGTTCCCACCGAAGAATATTTTGAATTTTCGCTCATTTCCACCGAAGGAAACGACGTCAGAATATCCCCCGCCGAAACCGTAACCATGCGTAAATGGCGTTACACCTACTACCGTATGAGATTTGAGGGAGTAGACGTGTCAAAGTACGAGGACCTTGCAGTTGCCGCGTATTATCTCGGTGACCTCGATTATTCAAAACAGCCGTTCGGTTCGGTGTTCGCTTACCACCAAAACTGGGAGCTTATAGACTTTGACCTGACCGCAAGAGACGAAAAACTGCTTTCGGAGTAGATATGTTTAGCTGTAAAGTAAAAAACACGAACAAAAACGCCTCAGTGATTTCCGGCACACTGTTTCTTTTGGCGATGATCTGCTTCGGATTTTCGATAGCCGGAATAGGTCTGCGCTCGATTTTGCAGGCAGCGATGCTGGTGCTTGTGATGTTCTCGATGCTTATCGGCGAGCGGTATTTTATCGCGTCGTTTGAGTACGTCATAAACGACAAGGTCGGCGACTACGATTTTGTAGTTATCCGCACCTCCGGGCGCAAAAGCAACGTCGTTTGCCGTCTGTCCCTCTCTCAGGCGGACAAGCTGATCTCTGTAAACTCCACAGACAAAGAAAAGCCCGCCGCACCGGGCAAGCTCTACGACTATACGGGAAGTATGTTCCCGCAGAAATATTACCTCTTCACCTTTCCCGAGGAGAACGTGACCCTGAAGCTTGAGCCAAGTGAGGAATTTGCCGCTGCTTTGGCAAATCTGATAAAAAAACCTTCAGAAGCAATGAATGGAGATTAATATGAAAAAGAAGAATTTTATCCGCGTGCTCTCTCTCGCTCTTATGCTTGCAATGCTCATTCCCGCGATGACCGCCTGCTCAAACTCAAAAGAGCTTGACGAGAGCGGTATACCGAATATCGAACCGAGCGAAGACGATCTCCGCGTGGTAATGACGATAGACGGATACGAGATAACCTACGACGTTTACAAATACTTTTTTATGAAGTATAAAAACGAATACGACGCAGGCAACGACTCGGTGTGGAGTGATCCCGAGGTAGGCGAAAAGCTCCGGGAGGCGCACCGCGAAACCGTGCTCTCCACCATCAAACGTCTGGTCGCTATACAGAAGCTCGCTAAAAAAGCCGACCTTTCGGTAAACGCAAGCGTTATTGAGGATCTGGTAGACGCAGAGGTGCGTTCCTTTTACGAGAGCGTTGACAGCAATCTCTCAAAATACAAAAAAGAGCTTGAGAAGGAATACCTGACGCATCACGCGTTCAGATACATCAAAGCGGTAGAAAATCTCGAGTCGAGAACCTATATGCTCAGCGAGCAGTGCAACATAATAGATTTTTCCGACGAATCTGCGCTCGCCGCCATCCGCGGTGACCAGTTCGTTTGCGTAAAGCACGTGTTCATCCGCCTCGACGAGGGTGACAGCAAGGAAGAAAATCTCCGCATAGCAGAGGACGTACTCGCCCGCGCACAGGCAGGAGAGGATTTTGACAAGCTGATAAAAGAGTATAGCGAGGACAGAGATATAAGAAACCTCAACGACGGATACTACATCACCCATTATCAGTACGTCGAGGAATATGAGGAAGCGGCTTTCGCGCTGAGCGAAGGCGAAATAAGCGGAATCGTTGAAACTGACAGCGGTTACAGCATAATCAAAAGATACCCCAAAAACGATAGCTATATAAGCGAGCATTTCACCGACTTTAAGTCGTATTACGCGCTTTCGCAGTTCCACAGTGCGGTAGAGGAAATGACAGAAGGGCTGTCCGCTCCGGTATACGGCGACGTATACTCGCTTATTTCGGTTTTCAATCAGAAATAAGCCTAAAAAAAGAACTACAATTCAGCATCTGCCGCCCGGGCGGCGAAAATAAGGAAGTGTATTAAACTTGAACATAATATGTAAGATCCGCGGTCACAAATGGAAGGAAGGCTATTGCACGCGTTGCGGCAGAGAGCACGAGTACCACGAATTTATTCCCCAGCCGGGCATCTGCACCGAAAAATGCGTAGTCTGCAATATGTTGCGTGAGGTGGAGCATTCTTTTTCGCAGCGCGGTCCGTGCGAATTCGTCTGCACCAACTGCGGAAAGAAAATAACCAAGCACGCATTTGTACCGAAAAACGGATGCACTTACGTTTGCGCGCGCTGCGGAGTTGAGCGCACCGAGCACACGCCCGACGTAAAAAGAAACGCGAACGGAGAGTTTTTCCTGGTCTGTACCGCCTGCGGAACGGTCATAAAGAAGCTCAGCGCCGAGGAAGCGGCGCAATTCGCGCAGAAAAACGCGCAAAAATCGGAATAAGATATAATAAAAATCCCCCGGTGGGGGATTTTTTTATTTAATCTTCAACCCCGTAAGTGCTCTCGGGGATTATCTCATACCCTATACTGTCGGGAGGCGCGAAAAATCCGTCCTCTCCCGCAGTCATCGTACCGCCGCCGTAGGTCGTGCGGAATACACACTCAAGGCACACGGTAGAGTTTGCAGGTATGGTCAGCTTTTCGGAAAATCCGTTTTTATCGGTTACCGACACGTCCTCGTAAAGAACGACGCCCGCCTCGTAAAGCTCGGAGAATTTTCCGTTCAAGGTAAATTCAATATCCCGTTTTTCGTTGTTTTTAAGGGTTATCAGCGCGCGCACCGCTACTTTGGTTTCCTCTTTTGCATAGGAGAGCACCGCGCTCTGACTTTTTACATATTCTATCTCCTCACCGCCGCCGCAGGACGAGAGAAGCGCCGCCAGCATCAGAATAATTACCGAAAATAAAGCTAATTTTTTCATCATTGTCTCCTAATATTCTTTGTATAAGAAGATTATACATCATAAATCTCCATTTGTCACTAATTTTCCGAATTTTTTTCAAAAAAACAGTGATTGACATAAGGAATTATCTGTTATATAATTGTATAATAGATAGGAGTATATTTTTTACCCACAATACTTTGAGGAAGTGAAGCAAATGAAAGATACAAACAAAACCGCTATCATAATAGGCGCGGGCCCCGCAGGACTCACCGCGGCTTACACTATGATAAAAGAAACCGACTGCACTCCGATCATCCTTGAAGAAAACGACTTCGTTGGCGGAATTTCCCGTACTGCAGAATATAAAGGCAACCGTATGGACATCGGCGGCCACAGATTTTTCTCAAAATCCGATGAGGTAAACCGCATCTGGGAGGAGCTTATGCCGATGCAGGGCAAGCCTGCGTTTGACGATGCTCTGCTCGGACGCGAAAAGCCGCTCGCAGAGGGCGGTCCCGACCCCGAAAATGAAGAAAAGGTCATGCTCTGCCGCGACAGAGTTTCAAGAATATATTATCTCAAAAAGTTCTTTGACTACCCCATCAGCTTAAAACTTGAGACCTTCAAAAACATGGGCTTTGCCCGCACGATGCGCGCGGGATTCGGCTATCTTCATTCCGCCGTCGTCAAAAAGCCGGAGGATTCGCTCAAAAACTTTTATATAAACCGTTTCGGCCGTCCGCTTTACGAGATGTTTTTCGAGGACTACACCGAAAAGCTCTGGGGCAGAAATCCCGATAAGATCTCGGCAGACTGGGGCGCACAGCGCGTAAAGGGTCTGTCCCTTTGGGGCGCGGTCAAAAACGTGCTCACAAAGCCGTTCAGATCAAAATCCAAGGTAGAGACCTCGCTCATCGAGCAGTATTCCTACCCGAAGCGCGGTCCCGGACAGCTTTGGGAGACTATGGCTGAGGAAATAAAAAAGGCAGGCGGCGAGATAATCTTCGGCGCCCGCGTAAAAGAGATAAAAATTAATGACGGCAAGGTCACGTCGGTCGTTGCAGAGATAAACGGAGAGAACAAAGAGTTCTCCGCCGATGCGTTCTTCTCGTCAATGCCGGTAAAAGATCTCATCGCCGCAGACGCATCCGCGCCGAAAGAGGTTTGTGCCGTCGCGAGTGATCTCCCCTACCGCGATTTCATCACCGTAGGACTTCTGCTGGACAGAATGAACCTCAAAAACACCACCAAAATGAAAACTCTCGGGAACATCGTTCCCGACTGCTGGATATACGTTCAGGAGCGCGAGGTGCGCCTCGGCAGACTCCAGATATTCAACAACTGGTCGCCGTATATGGTCGCCGATCCGCAGAATACCGTGTGGATCGGACTTGAATACTTCTGCTCGGAGGGTGACGACCTTTGGGAAATGTCTGACGAGGACTTCATAAACTTCGCCGCAGACGAGCTCACCGCAATAGGAGTTATCGACCGCGACGCTGTTCGTGACGCGGTTCGCATCAAGGTCAAAAAGGCGTATCCCGCATACTTTGACAGCTACAAGGATTTTGATATAGTCAGAAATTATCTCGACTCGATAGACAACCTCTGGTGTATCGGACGTAACGGTCAGCACCGCTACAACAATATGGACCACTCTATGCTCACCGCGGTCACCGCAGTGCGTGCATACAGAGACGGTGTGCGCGACCGCTCTGACGTGTGGAGCGTAAACACCGAAAAAGAGTATCACGAGACCAAAAAGGCAGAGTAACGGGGGATTTGTCATGACAAAAGAAAAAATCTTCCGAATTATTCCGCTTGTCCTCTCGATAATCCTTGCACTCTCGGCATTCGCCATCGCGATATACTACACCGTCGGACCCTCCGCGGGTGAATTCCACGCCGACTGCTCGGACACTCTCTACTGGGCAAACGCGTCCTACGAGTCGGGCAAGATAATCAGCGACACCTTCTCCTACTCCGCCCTGCTCCCGTTCGGCGGACAGACGATAATGACTCCGCTTATCGCGGTATTCGGATTTTCCATGACCGCGCATATTGTGGGAATGGTGATATTCACCGTTATTTTCGCGCTGGCTCTCTACTTTTTCTTCCGCTCTATCGGATTTTCTCTTCCTTATACGTTTACGTCCGTTGCCATCGTTTTGATGACCTTTTCCCTGTCGGCAAAGCTCCGCGAAATGTTCTTCGGGCACGTGATATATTACAGCCTCGGCGTTCTGTTTTTCGCGCTTATGTTCGGGCTTGTCGTAAGGATCCTCAAAAAAGCGGACGCAGGCTCGCGCCGCGGAGTGATAGTATATTCCGCCCTCGCATTTCTCCTATCGGCGGCTGTCGCGACCGACGGACTTCAGGTAATAATAATCGCCACCGTGCCGGTCATATTCGCGGTGATCGCAGAACGATTTTTTGACAGAGACACAAATCTGTTCTCGAAAAAGAATCTCCCGAACGCACTCACTATTGTAGTCACCGCCGCCGCTTCTGCCGTCGGATTCGTTTTTCTTAAAGTTATCTCCGGCAAGGTTACCGCAGGCTACGCCGAGGGATATTCCACCTACGACGCAATGACCGACTGGGCGGAAAACTTAATGGATCTGCCGCGCAGTTTTCTTACCCTTATCGGTGTTTCGATCAATCAAAGAGACCCGCTGTTTGACGGCGCGTCAATTATAAACATCCTCCGCATCGGATTTGGCATAGCGGTCATCGTAGTTCCGATATTTATGCTCGCGCGTTACGGCAAGATAAAAAAACGGGAAACAAAAATGCTGCTCCTCGCGCATCTGTTCGTTTCCGCGTTCGTGCTTTTCGGATTTATATTCGGCACGCTCAACACTGCAAACTGGCGTCTTATCCCGATGCTCGGCACCGCGGTGCTCGCAACCATCGCGTCACTGCACGATCTTCTCTCGGATACCGACGCAATTTCAAATAGGCTCGGCGCGCTCGTGCTTGCGATAACCGTCATCGTCTCGCTTGTTGCGGCGCTTGAGACCGCAAATCTGCCGATGGCAAGCTCAAAGAGCAGACACCTTTTCCGCCTCTCCGAGTATCTTGAGGGAAATTCCCTTACCTACGGCTACGCCGACTATTGGGAATCGCAGGCGATCTCTGTCATCTCAGGCCCCGACGTAAAGGTCAGAGGTATCCGTCTTGACGAAGACGGCAACGTTATGCCCTACTACTACCAGACCGATTCCGCGTGGTACGAGGATCAGGCGGGGGTAGACAAATATTTCATCCTGCTCGACTCGGGCGACCACTTCGCGTACATCCGCTCCGACCACTATCTTGAGCATATGGACAACATAGTGGAGGAAACCGAGGTAGACGACTACTACCTGATCGTATTTGACGTAAATCCGCTCGAGCCGTAAAACGAAAGGACAAAGCTATGAAATTTTTCACCGAAGATTGGTATCTTGATATGCAGCGCGCAAGCGCGTTTTCAGGCATCAAGGCAAATGCAAAAGCATCCGAGTACTCTGACGATTTTTATGAAAAGCAATACGAAAAATGGGTAAAAGAACAGCTTGATTACGAGAAAAAAGTGTCAAAAATGAGCTTTGAAAAGCTGTTCCCCGCCCCGGTCAAGGCAGACCTGCGCTTCGTGCCGGAGGACGAGGTGAAAAAGCTCAAAGACGAGTACGCGGAAAATCTTCCCGAATATAAAAAGATGTACGCCGAGCGTCCCGCCTACGACGAGGCGCGTCTGCGTGACGAGTACGCGCTCACCGCAAAGGACGACGAACAGCGCCTGCTCGCGATCCTCCCCGAGGAGATCAAGGCAAAAATAGCCGACCCGCGCCTGCTCGGTATCGGCATCGTCTCTCCTGAAGCCAAAAAGCTGATAGCGAAGTTTGCAAAAGACGCAAACAAGTCGGTAAACGATACTCTAAAGCAGTATGACGCTCACTACTCGTCGGTATCTGACAAGCTCCCGCCCGAGCTGACCTCAGAGAAACTCGACTTAAACGGCTCTATCATACTTTCGTGCGAAAACACCGACAGCGGTGTAAAGCTCACCCTTGACACCGAATGCAGTTACTCAAACGTGTGCGAGATCGCATTTAAAGAAGCAAAAGCAAACGGCGCAGACCCCTCAGGTGCCTGCTGGCTTTACGACGAGGTGGACGTGACCGACTCCGGCTACACCCTCGGCATACTGCTTGCCCGCCCGAGTGGCGAGGTGTTCACCTTTGAGTGCGAATTCACCGAGGTCGAGACTAAAGTGAAAATTAAATAACAAAAAACGCTTATGACTCGCGTCATAAGCGTTTTTTTTTGAACTTTTACCGAAAGGTTATCTTATCTCAACGGTAACCTTTTTGCCAACGCGGGTAGCTGCCGCCTTCATAACCGAGCGGATAGCCTTTGCGATGCGGCCGTGCTTACCGATAACCATTCCTACGTCGCTTTCAGCAACGGAAAGAGTGAGAAGAACTCCGCTCTCGGTTTCGGTCTCGGTCACGTTTACCTCATCGGGATTGTCCACGATAGCCTTGGCAAGATCGGTGAGTACGATTTTAAGATCGAGCATTTTTACACCCGTCCCAAAAATTACTCGGTGATACCGCTCTTCTTGAGAAGCGCGCGAACGGTCTCAGTGGGCTGAGCGCCGTTACCAAGCCACTTTTTAGCTGCATCTGCGTTGATGTTGATCTCAACAGGCTCGCTCATGGGGTTGTAGTAGCCGATCTCTTCGATGAAGCGACCGTCGCGGGGATAACGGGAATCTGCAACGACTACGCGATAGAAAGGAGTCTTTTTAGCTCCGAGTCTCTTAAGTCTGATTTTTACTGCCATTTTTGGCCTCCTAAAATATAATAAAAATGTTTTTTGTATCAAAATCCGAGTGTCGGAATTTTAATCGTTAAATTACATCGGGAACGGCATACCGCCAAAGCGGCGTCTGCCTTTTTTCTTGCCCGGGTTTGTAAACTGCTTCATCAGCTTTCTCATCTGGTCAAACTGCTTGAGCAGGCGGTTTACCGCCTCGACCGAGGTTCCGCTTCCGTTTGCGATACGGGTCTTGCGGGAGAAGTTGATTATATCGGGATTTTCCCTTTCCTTTTTGGTCATGGAAAGGATTATCGCCTCAATGCTCTTTGTCGCGTTCTCGTCTATCTTCGCGTCTTTGAGCGCCGCCGAGTTCATACCCGGCATCATAGAAAGTATCTGATCGAGACTGCCCATCTTTTTGAGCTGCGCGAGCTGATCGAGGTAGTCGTCAAGAGTAAAGGTCTGTTCTCTGATCTTTTTCTCAAGCTCGACCGCTTTTTTCTCGTCAAAGGCTTCCTGCGCCTTGTCGATCAGTGACAGCACGTCGCCCATTCCGAGGATTCTCGACGCCATTCTGTCGGGGTGAAAAGGCTCGATAGTATCAAGCTTTTCGCCAACTCCGACGAATTTTATCGGCTTGCCGGTGACGTATCTGACGGACAGAGCCGCACCGCCTCGGGTATCGCCGTCCATCTTGGTGAGGACAACGCCGGTAATGTCAAGCTGTTTGTTAAAGCCGTCTGCTACGTTTACCGCGTCCTGACCGGTCATTGCGTCAACGACCAGCAGTATCTCGGTCGGGGAGGTTGCTTCTTTTATCGAAGAAAGCTCACCCATCAGAGTTTCGTCTATCTGGAGACGGCCCGCGGTGTCAATAAACACCATATCGTGACCGTGCTTGACAGCGTGTTCAACGCCGGCCTTCGCGATAGCGACCGGATCGTTTGAGCCGTCTATCTTGAATACCGGGATCTCAAGCTTCTCGCCGACGACCTCAAGCTGTTTTATCGCCGCGGGACGGTAAACGTCACACGCAACTAAAAGCGGGCGCTTACCCTGCTTTTTGTACATACCCGCGAGCTTACCGCTGTGGGTAGTCTTACCCGCACCCTGAAGACCTACCATCATAACGACGGTCGGCGGCTTGGGATTTATATCAAGCTTTGACTGACTGCCGCCCATAAGCGCGGTCAGTTCCTCGTTTACTATTTTTACGATATGCTGGGAGGGGACGAGGCTTTCAAGCACCTCTGCGCCCACCGCGCGCTCGGACACCTTTGCGGTAAATTCGCGCGCAACCTTGAAGTTAACGTCCGCCTCAAGCAGAGCGCGCTTTATCTCGCGCATACCCTCTTTTACGTCCGCTTCGGTCAGCTTACCTTTATTTTTGAATTTTTTGAAAGCATTTGAAAGCTTTTCGGAAAGGCTCTCTAACATTTCGACCTCATTTAAGGTTTATTCGGCGAGCAACGCCGTAAGTCTTTTGATCTCATCAAGCTCGGAAAGTATCAAAGAATCACTTGTTCTTTTGCAAAGCCGGTCAAGTCTTTCTGATATTTGCTGTGCCGTGCGCCTGGAATCGGAGAAACGGCGGGCAAGCCCGAGCCTTTCCTCATATCCGCGGAGCTGTTCTTCTCCCTTTTTGATAATGTGTCGCACGCCCTGTCTTGATATACCGAGCTCGTCCGCGATCTCGGACAGCGAGAGATCGTCCTCAAAATAAAGGGCGAGCACGTCGTACTGACGCTCGGTAAGCAGTTCACGGTAAAAGTCGAGCAGATAGCTCATTGTAAGATCCTTTGAAAACATCCTGCCAACCTCCGTCACCGCGGTGTAAACCAAAACACTTTACAGATTATATCACAATGTCCGCGTTTTGTCAAGAGGGAATTTCATCTTTATTTTCGTAATTATAAGTTGACATCAAATAATTTTTATGATACACTCTATGTAGGTAGAATGAACGGCCTTGAAAGGCTTTTATAAAGGTCCGACAAAGATTTAATAAAAAAGTGCCGGAGAGAATATTAACCAAAAAATAGAATCAGGAGGAATCAGCGGTTATGTTTTTGCTTGAGCTTTTGTTTGGGTCTATATATTTTTTAATTGGTATTGTAATAGGTTGCTTTGTTGCGATTTTTGTTTTCCTTGAGGTAAAGTCCAAAGCTGCCATTATACCAACTGCTATTGGCGGATTTTTATTGTTTGCCGGTGTTTGTGCCATTATAGTGGGCAGCATTGTGGGAGTCGGTATAATCCAGGTTGATTTAGGGTTTGTTATCGGATATATAGTGTGTTATTCCATGGCAGATATTATTAATCACGCAGTAAAAAAATCGTCGCTGAATAAAGGAGATAATAAAGAAATTACTCAAAACGATATAGAGTTGAATCTTCTTATACAAAAGTATACGCAAAAGACTGAAGATGAAACCGATAATAACGGAGACTAACGATAGCGCGCTATGTTACGTAGTTTCTATATTAATTTATTGTATCATAACGGACAGTCGAGGGCGCCTGTCCGGGCGGCACGAACGGTTTACCGCAAAGCAAAAAACGGGTCGGTCGTGCCCGACCCCTACAATGTGTTTTGAAGTTACATCAAACCTCGTAGGGGCGTGCATTGCACGCCCGCACCGGCACAAACGATTTACCGCAAATCAAAAGACCGTAGGTCATTTCAAAGAATCCACGGAAAAACTAAAAATCCCCCATAAATCCCTACTGATTTTCCCTCAAATTTTTCTGTTTTGACATACTATTTTTTATCCCGCTCTATTGCAATTATATATAATATTATGTTATAATTATTTGATGGAGTATCGGACTTTGTGTCCGTACCCATCGGAAATTCAAAAATAAACCAGAAAGAAAGAGGTAAACTATGCAAAAGGCTTACTTAACGCTCGCAGATGGATGCGTTTATACCGGCTATGCTTTTGGATACCAAGCTGAGGCAGAGGGCGAGCTCGTCTTCACAACTTCCGCTATCGGGTATCTTGAAACGATAACCGACCCGAGCTACTACGGTCAGATAGTAGTACAGGCCTTCCCCCTCGTTGGAAACTGCGGCTTCATTTCCGAAGACCTGCAAACAGACACGCCCAGACTCTCCGCCTATATCGTCAGAGATCTCTGTACCGTGCCCTCAAACTTCCGCACAGAGGGAACACTGGATGAATTTTTGAAAAACAGCAAGATACCCGGTATCTACGGTATCGACACCCGTTCCCTCATCCGCCACGTGCGCGACGCGGGTACTATGGGCGCGAAGATCACCTATGAGACGCCCGACGTCGACGCTATCCTTCCCGCGATCAAAAACTACTCGGTAAAAAATGCAGTTCTCTCGGTCAGCAGATGTGAACGTGAGACTATCGCGCTTGACAGCGCAAAATTCCGTGTAGCAGTGTGGGATCTCGGCTCGGTCGGCAAATCCGCAGACAGTCTCAAACGTAGAGGCTGTGAGGTAACTCTGTTCCCCGCATCATCTACCGCAGATGATATTCTCTCTATATCTCCCGACGGCATCGTGCTGAGTGACGGCCCGGGCGATCCTTCAGAGAACACCGCTATCATCGCGGAGCTTTCTAAAATTCTTGACAAAAAACTTCCCGTATTCGGCTTCGGACTCGGACATCAGCTCGTTGCGCTTGCTCGCGGCGGCAAGACCGAAAAGCTCAAATACGGTCACCGCGGCGCAAACCAGCCGGTCTGCCGCGTAGAGGACGGACGCGTGTTCAGCACGTCCCAGAATCACGGCTACACCGTGCTCGCAGATACTCTTCCGAGCTGTGCCCGCGAGACCTACCGCAATATAAACGACAATACCTGCGAGGGAGTTGAATACTCCTGTATGCCGGTATTCACCGTTCAGTTTATCCCCTCTGAGTGCGACGGTCCTCAGAATACGGGATACCTTTACGACAAATTCGCAGAAATGATGGAAGGAGGCAATAACTGATGCCAAAGCGCGAAGACATAAAAAAAGCACTTCTCATCGGCTCCGGCCCTATCGTTATC
>CAZGHD010000051.1:0-13540 GCA_964525525.1 uncultured Lachnospiraceae bacterium
CCACGTATTGCTGGGCACGTGTGAGTTGCTTTTTCGGGCGATTTTCGCTGTTTGCGTACAAATCTATATCTTCAACGTGTTTGATGGAATTATGTATTGAACCGATTATGATGAAAAGATGATTAGTGCCGATCCTGAAAAAACTGTTTGGACTTTCGAGTATTTCTATTTCAAGTGCGGGAAGTCTTTTGATTTTTGAAGGGTCATCCTTTGCCGGTACTTCTGCTGTATACAGCTTGTAATCCCCGAATTTCATATCCTTTATGTATTCGTATACTTCGGTAGATACGTCGAAATTTTTTGAAAATGTCTCAACGTCTCCGTCTATCATCGCCATAATGGTCTCGTGAAGATATTCGGGAAAATAATAATCGTGTTTGGCGGCAAAGTCGTTCCATTCTTCCTCGGTCATACCGAAGTCTTCCCATCTTTTGATTTCGGACGGGGGTGTATCGGTGTCCGGTGTTTCGGTGGTGTCGGCTGTTGTATCGGTTGTCGTGTCGGACGGTGTGGTATCTGTCGTATCGATTGACGGCGGCAGATCCGAATTTTCTTTTCCGCAACCGCCGATAGTGCAGAGCAGTACCGCTGCTGTGAGTATCAGCAGTAGGGCGAATAATGTTTTTTTCATTGAATTTTCTCCTTGTTATCGTGACGTTAGATCTATGGTGATAGTATACACGCTTTCTGCAGTAAAGTCAATACTATTCCGTTAAAAACATAAATTTTTTTGCCTTATATCATATATGACGATAAAAAAGAGATTTTGTTACAGGAAAAATCAAAAAATATATAAAAATATATAAAAACGCATAGATAGCCTGTCGGCGACCTATGCGTACAGTATTTATGCCCATATACAGCCGTGACGGGCGCGATACTTACGTCTCGCACAGGCTTGTAGGATACACTCCCACACTATAATTATAGCATAGTAAATGTATGTAATCAATAACGAATGTTGTACAATTATTGAGCGTTTTTTGTTTTACGAAAATAGTATATACTGCTTTAACAAAAAGTCAATACTGTTTTATTAAAACCCGTAGCTCGCGGTATAAAATTCGCTGTCCTCTAATATTACTGCCTTTACCGGAGAATACTCGCCGTCTATCAGCTTCAGATGAAATTCCACCAAGCGGGACTGCACTAATTTTGAGTGATCGGCGTAAGATCTTACGGTTACGACGGTGATGCCGTCAATTATTTCCTCTGATATGAAATCTTCAGCGGAACTGCTTCCACCGTGGCCCAATATAAAGTATTTTCCGTTTTGTTTGCCAATAGCTGAATGCTCAAAATCAATTTCTTCTGCTTTTATACCGAGATACTTTTCGGCATAATCGCATATTTCTTTTGCAGTGTATCCGTCTTCCGAATGACCGAACGCGGTGTCCATTCTGATGATTATTTTTTCCACAAGGTATTCACCGGCATTATATACCCAAAATTCCTTGTCGCTGCACATATCGCTTATATATTCTTTTGCAGATACGGTATTGGTTTCATCCTCCGGCATAGCGGTGAGCCACTCTACGTTTTTCTTATGAGTCAATACGGTGACATAAGTTGAGTTATAAACTAAAATATGCTTTCCGACAGGGAAGGTCTCACAGTCGCTTTCGGTAACTTCAAATTCTATTGCCGGATATTTTTGGACGCTGTTCGGGTCGTTTTTTGCGGGGATATACTCGATATAGGTTTTGTAGTCTCCTATGCGAATGCTTTTTAGGCTTTCATACACTTCTGCGGGAGTGTCCGTGAGCTTTGAAAATTCATCAATATCTCCCTCGGTGAATGCGCGAATGACGTCGTAGAAATATTTATTCGAAAACTCGTTCCAGTCGCTTTCGCTCATGTTTATATCTTCCCATAACGGATATACGGGTCCGGATATCTCTTGAGTCTTAAAGCTTAAAACGGTGGTTTCGTCGGGCATATTAAATTCAAACAATGTCAATTTTCTGCCGTCGCGATACGTTGGCTCCATAATTTCGCCGTTTAGGAGCATCAGTAGTCTTTCATCACCGTAATTTTTTACATGAACAGCTATGTGCTTTCCTGCGGCGTTACGTAAACCGGGAGATATTTCTACCGTATAGTCGTTCTCGACAACAGCTATGTCGTATTCCGGAATCGGCTCCGGAGTTCTTCTGTAAAACTCATTTACACTTATGGAAAAGCCGGAAAGTTGATGCTCTTTTGCGGAGAAATCAAACGCAGTCGTTCGCGTAACAGAAGAAGTTTTGTTGTTTGCACGAACAAATTGATATTCTTCTTTGTATATGAGTTTGTATTCGCTTGGAGTTATTGAGAATATTATTTTTGCGCCTTCGTCATTAAACAAAATAACGTCTTTGCTTACATCGGTGTCGGAAATATAATTTTTTATCAAACCAAAAGACATATTGAGCTTGTTTAATACCGTTTTAATCGAATCACCGTGTTTTATGCCGTTTGGCAGATTCATAGAGTCGAACGGAACTGACGTATAAAAAGAATTTGTATAGTTTCCATAATCTCTGTTTGAGGTTTCCTCAAACTCGGTGCTGAATTCAAAACCGCTGCCTTTCTTTTGACTCACAGAATGAAAATCATCGCTTTGAACGTATTCCTCTGTCAGATCAGATATAGGTGTACCGTTTAAGGAATGCTTTTCTATCAAATTGAAAAAGCTTTCTTTTGACAGCTCGGGAACAAAGCCTTGGCTGTCAAGGTAAGATGAAATGTTTTTACTTGAAAGATATACGGCAGATTCCTTATCTGAACAACCGAGTATAACCGCGACAAAAATCAAGGTGACTGCGAGAAAAATTGTTGATTTGGTGTGTGTTTTCATTTGTTCCCTCCTTGAAAATATAAAAAACGCATAGATAACCTGTCGGCGACCTATGCGTACAGTATTTATGCCCATATACAGCCGTGACGGGCGCGGTACTTACGTATCGCACAGGCTTGTAGGATACACTCCCACACTATAATTATAGCATAGTGAATGTATGTAATCAATAACGAATGTTGTACAATTATTGAGCGTTTTTTTGTTTAATTTTCACAAAGAGCGGAATGGAGAAAAGAGAGTATCTTTTTTTCCTCCCGTGATATTTTTACCTGCGTCAGTCCGAGGATGTCAGCGGTCTCTTTTTGCGAGAGAGAAGAGAAGTATCTGAGCGTTATTATCTGCCTGTGCATCGGGGACAATGCGCGTATCGCCTCGCCTAAGGCAATGCGTTCGGTGAGCTTGTCTATTTCGCGTTCGTTTTCCCCGATAGTATCGGCTATAGTCAGCTTTTCGTCACCCGCGATAGGCTCGGACAGCGAGTGGATCGGCAGGCAGGCATCAAGCGCGGAGGCGGCTTCGGAGACGTCAACCCCTGCCTCTTTGGCTATGTCAGAGAGGCGCGGCTCGCATCCGTTTTTCTTCATATATTCTTCTCTCGCGCGGTAAAGCTCTGCACCGAGCTGTTTTTTTGCCCGACCGACCTTTATCATTCCGTCATCGCGCAGAAAACGCTTGATCTCTCCTATTATCATCGGCACCGCGTAGGTGGAAAACACGACGCCGCGCTCGGGATCAAAGCTCCGCGCCGCGCGCAAAAGTCCGACAGAGCCGATCTGATAAAGATCATCGTCCTCGCACCCCCGCCCGCGGAATCTGACGGCGATACTGCGTACTAACGCTGAATTTTTGATTATCAGTTGTTCCTCTGCCTCGCTGTCTCCCGCGCGGGAGCGGAGTATCAGCTCCTCGTTTTCCTTTCCGCGGTCGTAGGTCGCAGTATTCATTTTAGGCGTTTTTCCATTCTTACGGTGGTGCCGCGTCCTACCTTGCCGGTGACCACAAGCTTATCGGTAAAGCTCTCCATTACGGCAAAGCCCATTCCGCTTCGCTCCCCGCTTTTATCCGTTGTGAAAAGCGGGGCTTTTGCCGCTTCAATATCCTCTATTCCGCATCCTCTGTCGCGTACCGTTATCCTTACCGTGCGCTCGGAGAAAAGCCTTACGTTTATGTAAATCTCGCCGTGACCGGGTGTGTCGCGGTATGCGTGAACGATGCAGTTTGTGACCGCCTCGGATACCGCGCATTTTATGTCAGACAGTTCCTCAAGCGTAGGGTCGAGTACTGCGACGAACGCCGCCACCGCCGCGCGGGCGATAGACTCGTTTACCGACTTCGCGGGCAGAACCAATCTCATCTCATTTTCCGGCGCACGGACGGCGCGCGCTTTTCTTGCGTTATTTTCCATTTGGACTCTCCTTTGTTTTTGAATTTTCTCGCGAGATACTTTCTCGAGAGATGTGAAACAGCCTGTCTGCTCCCGCGAGTTCAAGCAGTCTGATTATCCGCTCGCTCGGGTCTTTGAGCGCAAACGAGCATCCGAGACTTTCCGCTGTTTTCATCCTGCCGAGCAGGAGTCCGAGCCCCGAGCTGTCCATAAACTCAACGCCCGAAAAGTCAACTATCAGCTTGTTCGGACGGCGGTAGCATACCTCGCCGTCTATCTTTTCGCGCAGAGACTTCGCGCTGTGATGGTCTATTTCTCCGACTATTTTTGCAATTAATACGTTTTCTTTTTCTTCAAACGTGACCGCACTTTGTAAAACCGGCATAAAAAACCTCCGACATCTTGATTTTTAATTGCTTACAGGGCAATTATATCAATCTGTCGGAGTGGATTTTGTCGCATCTCGGCGGTATTTAAATTTCTTCTTCGTAGAGCTCCATCAGGCGCTCCTCGATTTCTGTCTTTCTCGCGTCAAGCTCGGCGGCGCGTACGTAGTCGCTGGCGGCGGGACCGTTTAACTCCTCTTCTACTTTTTCAAGCTCCGCTTCAAGACGCGCGGTCTCCTCTGCCATCTTCTGCCGTCTTTTTTCTTCGCGCTTGGCTTCAGCCTGTGCGGCTTTTGCGGCGAGGTACTCTTCCTTTGAGGATTTTTGCGCGGGCTTTGAAATAGCCTCGGTATTCTCTGCCGCGGGGGCATTAAGCTCCGCAAGACGCGCTTTTTCCTCGGTGAACTCGGTGTAAGCCTCGCCCGCGCGGCGCACGGGGTAGAGCTTTAGCTTACCTTGATCGAAGTCCACTATCTTGGTTGCGAGGCGGTCTATAAAATATCTGTCGTGCGATACGGCGACGATGGTGCCTTCAAATCCTGCGAGCGCGGCTTCAAGTGCCTCGCGCGACGGAATGTCGAGGTGGTTGGTCGGCTCGTCAAGCACGAGCAGATTCATTTTTGACAGTATCAGCTTCGCAAGGGTAAGTCTTGCGCGCTCGCCGCCGGACAGTACGCCGACACGGCGTTCTATGTCGTCTCCTTTGAAAAGGAACTGCGCGAGAGTGTTACGTATCTCGGTCTGCGTGCGGTCGGGATATTCGTTCCAAAGCTCGTCAAGAACGGTGTTTTTCGGATCGAGATTCTGATTTTCCTGGTCGTAATATCCGATAGACACGTTGTAACCGATCTCGCTCTCGCCGTCGGTCGGGGTGAGAGTGCCGAGAATTATTTTAAGCAGAGTGGATTTTCCGCATCCGTTCGGACCGACGATAAACAGCTTGTCCGCGCGCTTTACCTCGAGTGATGCGCCGGAGAAAAGCTCTTTTTCACCGAAACTCATTGAGAGGTCTCTCAGGCTCAGGACGTCGTTTCCGCTTGCTCCCGAGGAGTTTATCGAAAACTTCATTGCCCTCGGAGCTTCCTTCGGTTTTTCTATTTTATCCATTCGCGCGATAGCCTTTTCGCGGCTTTCTGCGGCGATGATGTTGCGCTCTCTGTTCCAGCGGCGTTGCTGCTCGATATACGCCTCAAGGCGGGCGATCTCTTTTTGCTGAACGTTATAGGCATGGCGGGTGGATTCAAGGTCCGCTTTTTTCTGCTCGGTGTATTTAGTGTAATTTCCGCCGTACAGCTTTGCCTCGGTGTATTCAAGCTCAAGAGTTTTGTTTGTTACTCTGTCAAGAAAATATCTGTCGTGGCTTATTACAAGCACGGTGTTTTTGTACGACGCGAGGAATTCCTCAAGCCACTCAAGTGTGGCAGTGTCGAGGTGGTTTGTCGGCTCGTCAAGCAGGAGAATGTCGGGGGAGGATGCGAGCAGACGAGCGAGCGCAAGTCTGGTGCGCTGACCTCCCGACAAAACGGACACCGGCAGGGAGAACATATCCTCCGAAAATCCCGTTTTCATAAGTATCGAACGGCATCTTGATCTGAATTCAAGTCCGCCGTCGCGGGAGAATTTCGCGCTGAGGTCGGAATATCTTGCTCCGAGTCTTACTGCTTCTTGTTCATCGGCGGATGCGAGCTGTTTTTCGAGCTCGTCCAGCTGCTTTTCCATTTCGATGAGGCGCGGGAAAGCGGCAAACATCTGACCGAGAACGCTCTCGTCTCCGCTTTGATTTACCGAAAAGGCATCGTTCTGATGCAGTATTCCGACGGTCTTGTCCTTTGAGATGAACACCTCGCCGCTATCAGACTGCATCTCGCCCGTGATTATTTTGAAAAGTGTGGATTTTCCGCATCCGTTGACGCCGACAACTCCGACGCGGTCGCCTTCCATTATCGAAAAGGACACGCCGGATAGAATCTTGTCTACTCCGAATGACAGGGATATATCGCTTGCGTTAAGAATTATCATATTAATCTCCATTATGGTATTCATATTATATTATACCGATTATCAGAAAAAAAGCAAGTCCCGCACTGCAGGCGGTTGACAAATGAGGTAAAATAATGTATATTAAATTCAAAGCAAGATTAACGGAGGATTAACTATGGCGGGAAAGATCAGCTTTCATTTTGATGACGGATACAAGTCTTTTTACAGAGACGTTTTTCCGATATTCCGCGCGGCAGGCGTGGTTGGATGTCTTGCGATTTCCGAAAATCCCGTTTCAATGACCTTTGACGAGGCGCTCTTTATGCAGGAGGCGGGCTGGGAGATAATTTCTCACTCGAAAAATCACATAAGAATGAGAGAGCCGCTTGACGCCGACACGGCTGAACAAGAAATAGTTGAGAGCAAGCGGATTCTTGAGGAAAAAGGATTCAAAATACGGCAGTTCGTCACTCCTTACTCCACCTGCTACAGGTCTATGGAGCCGCTTCTTGAGGCTAATTACGACGCGGCGTTTACCGTTTATAAAAATTCAGCGAAAGATAGGATCGAAGACCTCGTTATCAGTCGTCCTGTAAACGCGTACCGCTTAAACCGCGCGGTAATGAGCGGAAAAACTCTTGACGAGCTTAAAGAGTACGTTGACTTCGTCTCTGCAAACGACGCGTGGCTGATTCTTTACGATCACGATATAGGGGCAGGGAATAATATTACGGCACAGGCGCTTGCGGCTCTCGTCGGATACTGCAAAGAGAAGGGCGTGGATATACTTACCTCGTCCGATGCGCTTGACAGCGAGAGATGCAAGACCAAGGTCATACAAGAGGGATTTGACGGGGTGCGGTGCTTCGTTCATACCAGAAGTGCCGTTTATGAAAATAAGATCCTTATGACGTCACAGCTTATGCAGGTGGTGGGCAGCGACTGCTTTGAATGTATTCAGGCAAATTATTCCGCCGACGGCGGCAGGTCGTGGAGCGGGTTTGTCAAAAGTGATTGCTTTGCCGAGAGGTATCACGACGGGATGCGTACCGTTTGCAGTGATATGACTCCGCTGTATCATAAAAAGACGGGGAAATTTATCGTAACCGGACACACGGTTGACTACGATGCGGACAGCATTTATCCCGTAGACGCCGTTCGCCGCGCAAGAGACGTTTCCTACGCGGTGTTTGACGAGAGCACGGGAAAATTCAACGAGGCAAAATACGTAAAAAAACCGCATCCGCGATTTGCCGATTACGGCAGCGGATGCAGTCAGTGTCTTGAGCTTGAGAACGGAGATATTCTGATTCCGATAGCGTTCAGAGAGCCGATTCTCGGCGGCAAGGAGGCATCCCGCGTGTCGGTAATGCGGTGCTCGTTTGACGGTGAAGTGCTTGAATGCAAGGAGATGGGGCGCGATCTTATGGTTACTGACGAGCCGAGAGGGATCGGCGAGGCGTCGATAATCTTCTCGCGAGGCAGGTATTATCTCACTATTCGCGGTGACACTTACGGCTACGTTTCAGAGAGCGAGGACGGACTGAATTTTACCGATCCGAAAAAGTGGTGCTGGGAGAACGGGGAAATCGTTCCTACTTACAATACCCAGTCTCACTGGCTGACTCTCGGGGACAAGCTTTATCTGGTGTACACCCGCCGCGACGGAAAGAACGATCACGTGTTCAGACACCGCGCGCCGCTTTACTGCGCCGAGGTGAACAGGGAGTCTCTTACTCTTATACGGGACAGCGAGTTTGCGGTAGTGCCCGAGAGGGGAGCGCGCCTCGGTAATTTCGGAGTGTGTCAGATAGACGAGGACACCGCGCTTGTCACCGCCTCAGAGTGGATGCAGCCTGCGGGATGCGAAAAATACGGCAGTAATAACGCCGTCTGGCTGAGTGAAGTTAAAAACGTTTGAGTTTTGAATATAAAAATATCCGACGAATTGCGCATAGATAAAGGAGTAAGTAGTGGATAACAGCAAAATTATAGCGGCGCATAAATTTAGTTCAAACCATAAAAAAGAATTGCAAAATGACAAAATATGCGGTTGTTTTTATTGTCTGAAAATTTTTAATCCTAAAGAAATAAAAGATTGGATAAAGGACTCCGAGGGAACTGCGATATGCCCTTATTGCGGTACTGATTCGGTTATAGGCGAGCATTCAGGGTTTCCTATAACAGCCGAGTTTTTGTCTGAAATGAAAAAATATTGGTTTTAAATAGATAACCCCGACAGATTTTTTGAAATACATCTTGATTTTACTTTTCTTCGATATTATAATAATATATAATGCTAAATTATATAATGCTAAATTTTAAGAGGAGCGGGTTTTATGTTGCATCATTCCATTTTTGTTTATGTTAATGACTACTGCTTTGCTCCTTTTTCCCGTGCTCGGTAACTATCGGGATTGTGTGTATGCAACGGTGCAGGCATAGGTCTGCACCGTTTTATTTTTTATCTAACAAGGAGGTAATCGAATGATTGCAAACAAACTGAAACCCGGCGATGAAATTCGAGTTGTTGCACCGTCTAGAAGCCAAGCTATAATTTGGGAGTATGCACACCATCATGCGATGCGCTTCTGGGAGAATTCGGGATTCAATCTTACATTTTCAAAAAAATGCCGCGAACTCGATAAATATCAATCGTCGAGCATCGCTTCAAGGGTGGAAGATTTACATGAGGCGTTTCGAGATCCCGATGTCAAAATGATTATTACCAGCGTCGGCGGATTTAATGCTAATCAACTTCTCACTTATATTGACTACGATCTAATTACTCAAAATCCTAAAATCTTTTGCGGATATTCGGATATTACGATCTTGCAAAATGCTATTTACGCTAAAACTGGTCTTGTAACATATAGCGGGCCGCACTACTGCACCTTCGGATTTGACGGTGAACCGTCATATACAAGGCAAGCATTTTTGGATTGTTTAACGAAAGATGAGCCGCTTCGTATTACCCCTTCTGAAACTGCAGGCAAATATTATGTCCTTCAAGAAGGTGTGTGCGAAGGAATTGTGATCGGAGGCAATCTTTGTACAGTAAATCTGTTGCAAGGTACATCTTATATGCCTGACATCCGTGACAAAGTGTTGTTTATCGAAGACGACAACATTATGGGTGAATATTTCAGCTATGAGTTTGAACGTAACCTGCAATCGCTGTTACAAATCGAAGGCGCAAACAGCGTCAAAGGTATTGTGTTTGGACGTTTCGAGGAAAGTTGCGGAATGACGCTGGAACGCATCACCGATATTATTCGAGATAAAGTACCCGCCGATATCCCTGTGATATTCGGTGTGGATTTCGGACATATCTTCCCGATTATCACATTCCCCATCGGCGGAACAGTCAAAATCACTGCGCGCAAAGACGGGGTGGATATTCAGATTCTTGCTCACTAAAGTAATGTATCACTATATGAGTGGAAGTAGTAGAAAAAGCTCCCTAAGAGTCTCTGTAATGAATTTTATAAAAATGCAAAATGCCGGCCTAAAGATGGCCGGCATTTTGTCAATTCAATCTGGTTTGCGTAATTATCCGTTAAGGATATTACACTTTGGCGTTGGATATTTTTTGAGTTATTCGTATTTAGCTAAAATACTTTCTGCGATATTTGCGTTATCGGTATAAAATTTGATTGACGGGTGGTCAAACTTGTCTCCTTTGAGCAGACTCTCGCGGAAGGTAAAGTAGTATGAGCCGTCGCCTTCAGGTTTGACTAAGCTGAAAAGGTGTCCGCAGGATAACTGCTTTTCGGTGTTGGGGAGATGATCGGGTACGATAGGGGTAAGCTGACAGGATTTGAGTAATTCAATGAGCTCTTTTATCCCGTTTTCGTCAATCTTGTATATTTGATTTTTACCGCCGCGGGAAAAGGTTACTTCGTTAAGTTCTGCTTTCTCTATCTCGGATACGTCAACCAAGTCGGTCAAAGGATAAGATTTGCCGAGCGCTTCCTCGTCTATGTCGTAAACCTTGCCGGTCGGAACGTCGCTCGTACTGTCATTTTGGGGATCGGTTTGAGGCGCGCTTTGACCGCAGGAGACGATCAGAGGTAAGAGCAAGAGCAAGATCAGAATACTGCATAATAATTTGAGCGTTAATCGTTTCATTTGACGGTTACCTCCTTCTTATTGTGTAATTATATTTTACCATAGAAGCGTAGGTGATTCAATATCAAAAATGACTATTTACAATCGTTTTTTTTTGCAGTTTTAACAGAAACGATTTATTTAAACGCTTTTACGAGAAAAGAGAGTGTGTTTCTGAGTTTATCCGTGTCAAGGCTTCCGTCCTCGTGGACTACGGGAGATTCAAGGGTGACCGAGCCCGTGTATTTCTCGGCTTTGATAGCGGAGAAGATAGAGTCAAAATCTATCTGACCTTCGCCCGGGTGCAGTATCGGGCGGAGGCGGTGAAACTCTCCGGGATTTCCGATAAAATCGCTTATGTGCATATGTGTGACAAGGCCCGAGGAAAACAGCGGGTGCTTGGGAATGGTTGGATTCTGGCGGTGGAACTCACCAAAGCGCGTGTCGTATATGAAATGCGCGCGCGGGTCTGCTTCGTGTATCGCTTCCCAATGTGAAATCGGATCCTCTGCGGCGCAGGGGATGTTTTCTATGTTGAGCTCAAGTTCGTGATCCTCGGCGATCGTGCAAAGCTCGGGAACGAGAGAAAGGTTGTGCTCAAAACGGCTGTCCGAGACTACTCCGCCCCAAAGGTGGAGTACCGTTCTTTTCGCGCCTAACTTTTCTGCGAACGCGCAGTTTATTCGGAAAAGGCGGAGCGCCTCGGCGTCGGTCTCGTCGGTTGCCTCACTGATAAGCACGCCGATCTCTTTTTCCGCGTGGAGAACAGGAAACACCATGTCGGTTGATTTCATGTATTCTGCGATCTCGTCGGTCTTGTCGTAAAAGGCGGTGAGCATCATAAACTCGCACCCGTCAAGTCCGAGGTCGGCGACTATGGGAGATAACACGGTGTTCATCAGAGTGTAGTCGTATTTGTTGTATCTTGATATTATGGTTCCTGTGGAACAGTAAAGCTTATTCTTCATTATTTATTACGTTACTTTCAATATTTTTTGGGCACTTATATCATTTTATCATAAAATCCTCCCGTCTTCAATAGTAATAAAGGATAAAAATATAAAATTTTGGTAAATTAAGAAAATTAACTCTTGACAACGACATTTTATTATGATATAATCTTATACTGCATTATAATTGCTTGTATTATCGGATTTTTCAGGTAAACGCCTCTCCCGGAGCGAAAAAAGGGTGGGGAAATATGCCGAATATACTATAATACAAGCGGATTTCCGGCTTTTGCGGTGTGCTGCCGCAAGACCGATAAATATAGAATTGGAGTGATTGTGTTTATGGTCAAACCCCAGAAACTCGGCAAAAACGTCAGAATGAGTTTTGCAAAGATCGACGAAACCCTTGAAATGCCTAATCTGATAGAGGTTCAGAAGAAGTCTTTCCAGTGGTTCCTTGACGAGGGTTTGATGGAAGTCCTGCACGACGTGTCGCCTATTACCGACTACTCGGGCAATCTGTTTATTGAGTTCATCTCTTACACCCTTGATAAGGTTGCAAAATACCCTGTTGAAGAGTGCAAAGAGCGTGACGTGAACTACGCCGCACCCCTCAGGGTCAACGTGCGTCTCTCGAACAAGCTTACCGGCGAGGTAAAGCAGTCCGAGATATTCATGGGAGATTTCCCGCTCATGACAGAAAACGGGACTTTTGTCATCAACGGCGCAGAACGCGTTATCGTTTCCCAGATAGTTCGTTCCCCCGGCATTTATTACGACAGCCTTGTGGACAAGACGGGTAAGAGAACTTATACCTCTACCGTTATCCCGTACCGCGGTGCATGGCTGGAGTGTGAAATAGACGCAAATGACGTCTTTTACGTAAGAATAGATAAAAACCGTAAACTTCCGATCACTGTATTAATTCGTGCTCTCGGTATAGAGAGCGAAGCGCAGATCTACGAGATGTTCGGTGAGGATTTCCGCCTCAAGGCTACTCTTGAAAAGGACGATTGCCAGAGATTTGCTGAAGAGAACCACACTACTCTCGGTGACGAGGCTCTTAAAGAGATCTATAAGAAGCTCCGCCCCGGCGAGCCGCCTCTCGTTGAAAGCGCTAAGATACTCATAAACAACCTGTTCTACGATCCCAAGCGTTACGCGCTTGAGCCGGTAGGACGTTATAAATACGACAAAAAGCTCGCTATCGGTCCCCGTATCGCGGGTCATACTCTTGCGCGCCCCGTTATCAGCCCTATCACCGGTGAGCTCCTGTTTGACGCAGGTAAGCTCCTTACCAAAGACGAGGCTATGGAGGTCGAGCACGCAGGCGTTAACGAAGTATTTATTACTGCTGAAAACGGTGAGGAAGTAAAGGTATTCTCCAACGGTGCGATCGAGCCCGTTTACGTTCTCGGCTACGATCTTAAAGACTGCGGCGTAAGCGAGAAGGCAAAGCTTTCCGTCCTTCTTGAGCTGCAGGAGCAGTTCGGCGACGACGTAGACGCCCTCAAGGCTGAAGCAAAGCGCAGAATTGCAGAGCTTTGCCCCAAGACCGTTACCAACGACGACATATTTGCTTCCATTAACTATATACTCAACCTTTCCTACGAGATCGGTGTGACCGACGATATTGACCACCTCGGTAACCGTCGTCTCCGCTCGGTTGGTGAGCTTCTTCAGAATCAGATGCGTATCGGTCTTTCCAGAATGGACAAGATCGTTAAAGAGCGTATGACCACTCAGGACAATGACACTCTCACGCCTCAGACTCTTATAAATATACGTCCGGTAGTTACCGCTATCAGAGAGTTCTTCGGTTCATCCCAGCTCTCTCAGTTCATGGACCAGAACAACCCGCTTGCAGAGCTTACTCACAAGCGCCGTC
>CAZGHD010000052.1:0-13402 GCA_964525525.1 uncultured Lachnospiraceae bacterium
GCAAGCGTCAGCAGAAAGTCAAAATCTACTTCAACTTCGTGGATGAGATTGAAATCCCCGTGATTTCCGAGCCTATCATTACAGAAACAACCTATGGACGCAGAAAAACGGCGTGACCTTCGGGTCACACCGTTCTCTGCGGCAAATAGTTACTTGTCACTATTAAGCCTTGATATTACTGGGTTTTTCAAAAAGTTCTGTATCGCTATTCGCACCAAAACAGAAAAGCACCGATTCATTGGCGTATTTGTAAAACGTCTCGTCTTGGTGTTTTTCTATTTACCTTGGTTAAGTTCATTTTTCTTATGGTTAATGAACTAAATAGACGAGTACAAAAACAAAAAACACCGATTGAATGGAGATTTGATACTCCTACTTTTGGTGCTTTTTTGTTTTGGTTAATGAGCTTGAGGGATTTGAAGGAGCGGTAGTGAATGACACGCCGGGGGCGTGTCAGAACCGCGACTATCCCGCCCCCGGAGGCCAAAGAAAGCCTTGGAATCTCAGTGATTCCGAGGCTTTTTCTTAGTTTTTACTATCAATCGCTATACCGACCTATCCCCGTTTAGTCGGTTTTACTCCGTCGGCGTGGAATATAAATAAAATAGTACTTTACTTGTCTTAAAAAACAATGTATAATTATTATGACTAACACAGCCATCCCACAAATCAACGCAAACAAAAAGGAGAACCGATTTATGACTTCAAGAGAAAGAGTCCTTCGTGCTATTCGCGGAGAAAAGACGGACAGAACGCCTATCTACGGTTGGGTAAGTTCCAACTTGAAGGATGAAATTACAGAGCAATACGGCTCTGTTGCCGCATTTGAAGATCTGTATGAATTTGATGCGGCACATATATTCGGCGCGCCCTTTCCCTTTAAAAGCTTCGAGTATCTCCGGAGCCTTAGGGCGCGCGGCGATGAGCTCACCCCGGACGTTCTACTAGACGAAGAATTCTTCTTTCCCGCAGCCGAGGGAGATTGGGACGCAGTCAAGGAATCTCTTGAGCATCACAGAAAACGCGGCAGATTCTGCTACATACAGACACCCGGGTTCTTTGAGTTTTTCAACAGCGTGTTCGGTATTGAAAATCAGCTAATGTACTTAATACTGTATCACGATGAGATTGCCGAGCTTTATTCAAAGCAAGCGGACTGGCTGATTGAATTTACCGATCGTTGTCTTGAGCTTGGTGTCGATTGCGTGCATATTTCGGACGACTGGGGATCACAACGTGAGCTTATGTTCAGTCCCGAGCTTTGGCGTGAGATAATCAAGCCGAATTTAAAGCGTGTCGTCGACCACGTACATTCCAAAGGCGGACTTGTCAGCCTGCACTCGGACGGCTGTATAAAAGCGGTTACCGACGATTTAGCGGAATTGGGATTTGATATGCTTCATCCCTGGCAGGAGAGCGCAGGTATGACTTACGACCTGTATCTTGATAAATATTCGGACAAATTTGCCATTCTCGGCGGCGTTTGCGTGCAGACTGCGCTGGGACTGCTGCCGCAAGAGAAGTTAGAGGCGGAGATCCGTCGCGTGTTTTCTCTTCTTAAAGACAAACGCTGGATCTGCTGTACCACGCATTTCGTGCAGAAGCATTGTTCAATGGACGAACTGAAATTTGCCTTCGATCTGATCTACCGCCTTGCAAGAGAATAGGAGCAAGGCAGCATAACAAAAATAAAAACAGTCACCGATCGGTGACTGTTTTCGTTATATAAGAAAGTGGTCATAGGACTCTCCTCTTTAGGCATTTTCTGAAATCGGGTTATTTTTCCGCTGTAAATTCTATAAGCTCGGGGCAAAACGGGGATATGCGGATACGGGCACGGTTGCCGTCGTTGTTTACCGTTACGTTACCGGGGGTAGAGCGCACCGCCGATACGTTAACCTTAAAGGACAGCTCGATCTCATCTGCTTCCTCGTTAAATGAGGAAACTGCCGCAAGGTATCTGCCGTCTTTTTCGTATACCGAGCAAAAAACATTCTCGGTCTCGACCTTTATCGGGCCGTCCTCTTTCCAGTACGGGTGCCATACTGCACGTCCTGAGTCAAACTCGTCAAGAGCCTTCCAGAATTTTGATATATACGAAAGGGTTTTTGCCCCTCCCGGACGGGGAAGTACGTCGTGTATCAAGGAAAGCGACGTGGTTTTTTCAATAGGCAGATCGGGGTAATCGCTTGCAATAAGCTGGGGAAATACTCCGATATTCTTGCCCATGTACTCGGTACGGAAGGCAGGGAGGTTAAGGAACTCCATAAAGCTTTCCCTGAGTTTCGGCTGTATGCTTTCTCCGTTATAGAAGCTGTCGGCAAATGCGAGGGTGGGTGCCATCAGACAGGTGCTCTGATGGGTATCTATCATTCCGCCCTTTTCATGTACCAGCTCGTAAAGAGCCTTGACGTGGCGGCGTACCGCAAAGATCGGATAGGTGGTGTGCCGCACTCCGTCACCGTCGGTGTAACCGCATCCGTGAGCGGCGTTTGCACATTCCCACGGAACGTAGGTTCCGTCGGTATAAATACCGTCAAAGCCGTAATGCTCCATCGCGTATTTTACGCGTTCTCTGAGTCCCTCGGCATATCCACCCGCATAACAGGCAATATACGCGCGCTGATAGGGATTCTTTCTTTGCCATCCTCCCGCAAGGTTTCCGCTTGGAGTCTTTACTAAATAATCGTCTTTTTTCTCATGCCACTGCGGGGCGTTCGTGGGGTATTCGTAGCCGAAATATCCCATTACCTTCATTCCGCGCTTATGACATTCACCTACAAGAGTTTTGAAATCCTCCTCGCAGGCCGCCTGTCCGTAATTCTGTATTGCGCTCCAGCGTTCGTGGAAGATAAACCAGTTTACTCCCGCTTCTTCACATTTGTCAAGGAGAGACTTGCCGCTATCGTCTTTTTCGAGAAGCTTCATATTCTGATCGTATATGTAATAGAACGCGCGTACCTTCATTCTGTCCGGGAAAAGCTCCTTTACGGGAGTGGCCTGTATACCGAATATATAGTCTATGGGCGCAAGTGCCTCGATCCACGAATCGGCGCGGCCAAACCATCTGTGGGGCATCTTATTCAGAAGATTTATTCTGAGGGTACGGCCTTTTTCGGTTCTTTTGAGGGTATAGACCGGGGTACCGGGAGAGAGCTCTATATTCTCATCCGTCTCGGTAGCTATTCCGAGACCGCCGAACTCCCAGCCCGCCCAGAAATAAGGCTTAAAGGGACATTCGATCCCCTCACCCGTAACGGCGCCGCTTGCCATTATCGTCTTGTCGGGAATAAGTCCCGACTCACCGTTAGGCCAGTAATGGAAAAGGTCGGAGCTCTCCTCGGTAAGCGGAAATTCAAGATACAGCCCTGACAGTCTTACTATGTTGTCGAAATCTCCCGCGAAGCTCCAGAACGGAATAACGCTCATAGCCATTTCCACGTATCCGTCATACTCAACGGTGTATCTTACGTTAACTATTATATTTCCCGCAGTACCCTGTGCAATGAATACCGCCTTATCTTCATCGGCGGAAATAGGCGTATATGTCACGGAGGTGAATTCTTCCTCTGCCGATAATGCGTCAAATCCCCCGCCTTTTTTGGTAAAAGCGGCGTGAAGCACCGCCCCGGAAGAAAGAATCTCTCTGTCGTTCGTTACTATTTTGGACGGAAGCAGAGTTCCGTCCCATACGTATTTTCTTCCCCAAACGGTTGCAGATACGCGCTTGGTATCAAATTCAAACTCTATCGGTGTCCACGGTGACGGTACTTTGTTTTTCATATAGATCTCCATTCCGCCGCCATACGGCGGCACAAATAGCATTTTATATATTATATAACAACGGCGGCGGGTTTTCAAGCGTTTTTGTTAGCGGCGGCCGTTTTGTTTTGAACGAGACAAAACCGACAAAAAATCCGCGTTTTTGACGCGGATTTTCATTTTCAAATTATTCTTCGTAAAGCCCGTATTCGTCGAGAATCGTTTTTGCAGTAGCATAGAGCAGACACAGGGAGGCCTTTTTTACCTCCAGAGGAGTGTGGGAGTAACGCCCACGGCAGCCTCTGCGGTTGTAGGCGAAAAAGCTGTCCGCTTCTAAGGTAAAATATCCCTCAAATCCCGACTCGATAAGTCCGCGCATAAGCGAATCGTAATCGGCAGTTCCGAAAAAGGGCGCGGCGTGCCAATCCTCCGAGCGGTCGTTGTCGTGAACGTGTATCGCTTTCAGATTTTTGCCCAGCTCCATTATCTCGGTGTAGTGGTCAAGCTCTGCCATGTGCGCGTGTCCAACGTCCCAAGCGGCACCGAAAAGCGGGTGATCCATATAGTCGATCATCGCGTTCAGGTCTTTGGCGAGGACGGGGTAGTAGCAACCGTTGGGGGAATAATGGTGAGTTCCGTTTTCAAACAAGATATTTACGCCGTACTTTTCCATAGCGGGAATAAGAGCTCTGAAAAACGGCTCGTTTTCCTTAAAGTACGCCGCCTCACCGCCGCTGTAACTGATCTCGGGGAATCGCCCGGGATGTATTACCATATTTTTGATACCCAGCATTCCGCAAGCCTCGATAGAACGGTTGGTGAGCAGAATTTCTCTCTCTACCCCTTCACCGCGAAGCTCACACGAGGGCGCGTGCGCCTGAACGAAAGTAAATCCCAGCTTATCAGCCATCTCCTTGCTTTCGAGAATCAAGTCTTTCCAGTTATCAGCCGCGAGCGGGCTGTCAGGATTCGAGCAAGCCGCGTAAAAGCTGAAGTCGAGGCAGTGAAATCCTGTATCCTTATAAAAGCTGACCGCTTCCGCCGAAGAGGAGGCGAAGTTAGAAGACGAGGAAAAATTGTACATTTCCCCGATAGTAGTAGCAATTTTCATACGAAATTCCATCCCTTAAAACATTGCGGATTTTTAACATAGTAGCATATAAGTATGAGTTTGTCAAGATATACGTTTTAGGTTTTCACCTTAAAACTCGAAAACGGTCTTGCCATCGCTCTTTTTGGCGGTGAATTCCGCACCGTTTAAAGCAAAGCGGATCTCTTCCCCGAAGCCGAATTCCACTTCAAGCCGCTCTACACGGCTGTCCTTCCAGCTAAAGGATATTCTGTGCCCGCCGGGGAGGTACACGCCGTTCAGCTTTCCGTTTGCCCACACGTCGGGAAGCGCACGCAAAAGCCGCACTCTGCCGCCGGAAACGCTGACAAGGGCCTCCAGCACCGCCGCCACCGCGCCGAGATTTCCGTCGATCTGGAAGATCCGTTCCGGCTCCACGTAGGGATTTACGTCAAGTAAGCTGTCTGTGGCAAAATCGGTGATAAGCTTCTCATAATGCTCAAGGAACAGATCCTTTTCGCCAAGCTTTCCGTACAGGCAAGAGCTCCACGCACGGCTCCAGCCGGTGTGTCCGCCGCCAGAGGAAAGTCGAACGTCAAGAGACTTTCTGCCCGCCCGGTACAGCTCAGGAGTATCGTACTCGTTGATAAGGTCGGAGGGATACATGGCGTAGAGATGGGAAACGTGTCTGTGCCCGGGTTCAAACTCCACTCGGCTCTCCTTGTCCCACTCAAGAAGTCGCCCGTCACTGCCGATCTTCAGCGGCTCAAGATTTTCAAGCAGAGAATTCCAGAGTCCGATCTTTTCCCCGTCAACGCCGAGGATCTCCGCAGACCGCACCGCGTAACCCAGTGCGTCTGTGGCAAGCTCAATATCCATAGCGGAGGAGATGCAGATGCTCACCGGGAACTGCCCCGTACCAACAAACCAGTTCTCGGGAGACTGGCTGGGCATGATCTGATAGACGCCGTTTTCATCCTTCACGAGATAATCCTCGTAAAACTCCGCGACCGCGTAAAAGAACGGGTACGCCGTATCCCGCAGGAAATCCTTGTCTCCCGTGTATAGGTAATGCTGCCACATATGCTGGCTCATCCACGGGGCGGCACCGATCCATACCGACCAGCCGTAACCGTCGGAGGTCACGTTCGGCCAAATATCCCCTGTCAGCGGGAACAGCACGCCCCGACAGCCGTAAACCTTCATTGCTGCTTCTTTGCCAGAGGGCAGCAGTTCGGTCATATATGCGAAAAGGTTTTTCGTACATTCGTGCATGCCAAGCGGCTCTGCCATCCAGTAGTTCATCTGCAGATTGATATTCATGTGGTAATCGCTCTCCCACGGGGGACAAAGCAGATTGTTCCATTTTCCCTGAAGATTTGCGGGAGATGTACCGGATATATTACTGCTAAGCAGGAGATACCGCCCGTAATCAAAGTAAAGCTGCAGGAGTCCGTTGTCCCGTCCGCCCTCGCGCAGTCTCAAAACCCGCTCGTCGGTTGGCAGGCGGGAGAGAGATTCGTCACACTCCAGCACAAGGGAGCTTCTGTTCATAAAAGAGGCAAAGCGGCTGCAGTGTGCGGTGAAGTATTCGCCAAAATTCTCCGGCAGCGCAGTTCTGTCATCTTCCGGGAACATGGGGATCTCCACGTCAACGATCACGTTCAAATAGCCGGCATTTTCAATCCGCACGCCGTTTTCAATCGCCGTAAAACAGCCGTCGGTGGCAAAAATCACCGATGCGGTAAATTCGATGCCGCCTTCGATGTCACAGTGAAAAACGATCCTGTTATCCTCTACCGTCCACGCGTAGGCAGCGCCCTTGTCCTCATCACGTTCCCAGATAAGGTCGCCGTTTAGACTGCCGCTCCATCTAAGAAAGATGACTTTCTCCACGCAGTCCGCAAAGAAACAGGCGTTACTTCCCTCTCTGCGGCTTTCTGCTACGCCGGTCTCAAGCGCAAGGCTACGTTCTTTAACGGGATTTTCTTCTCTGTGTATAAACTTCAGCACGCCTGCCGGCTGATAGGGATCAATATCGTGCGGCAGACCGGAGGTGCCACCCTTGCCGCCAAGAAACAGGTTAGCCGCCGCCGTGGCTTCAAAGGGCTTGTCCTCAAGCAAGAGCTTTCTGACCAGCGGCAGATATTCCGCGCCCTCGATACACTCGCGGTGACGCTTCACGCCGCTCCACAGCTTTTCGTGGTTCACTGTGATGACGTCGGTGTTCTCCGTTTCCCATACCATTCCGGCAAGCCTTCCGTTACCGATGGGAAGTCCGTTGTCCCAACTGCCCGACGCTTTTGTATAATACATTTTTTGCATATGAGTCCCCATTCCGCCGCCATGCGGCCACAAATAGCATTTTTATATATTATATAACAACGGCGGCAGGTTTTCAAGCGTTTTTGTTGGCGGCCTTGTATTGATTTTGTTACGGAAATATGCTACAATTTACGGTAATACAGTAACATCCCAGAGGAAGATAGATTATGAAAAATATTACGTTACCCATTCAAAAGGAATATAAGTGCGACGTGGCGGTATGCGGCGGCGGGATCAGCGGATTTGCGGCGGCAGTTTCGGCGGCGAGAGCCGGAGCGAGCGTCATTTTGATCGAATCGGGCGGGTTTCTCGGCGGTACCGCGACCAAGGGTCTGGTCGGGCCGTTTATGACCTGCTATGATGCCAAAGGGGAAAATCAGATCATCAAGGGCCTCTTTTCGGAGCTGGTCGAGCGTATGGTGGCGGACGGCGGTGCCGTTCCTCCGGAAAATTGCCGCGGCGGGGACAGCTACAGTGGCTACCGCACTGCCGGGCATATCGGAGTTACGCCGTTTAATTACGAAACGCTCAAGTCAACTACCGAAAAAATGTGCCTTGAAGCGGGAGTCAAGCTCCTTTACCACACCTCGATCATCGGCTGTGAGAGAGAGGACAGACAGATAACCCACGTTTACGCCGCTGATCCGAACAAGATCATTTCGGTTTGCGCCAAAACGTTTATAGATACCACCGGCTCTGCCCTCATCGCCGAAAAAGCGGGACTTGAAACCATGCGCGGAAATGACGACGGTATTCTTCAAACCGCGTCCACCTTTTTCGTAATTTCGGACGTGGATAAAGAAGCGCTGGACGGTTATATGGCACAGCACTCGGAGATGCGTGCCAGATTCTTTATGGACGAGATCGAAGCGGGTAAAAATGACGGCAGTTTCCCGTGCGGAACCAACAAGCTTCGTATTTTTGAAAATCCTGACGGAACCTGGGCGGTCAACATGGCGCAGATAGACGAACAGCTAAACGAGCTTGATAACGAGGCTGTCACGCAGGCGGAAATAGACCAGCGTGAGCAGATCTCGCAGATAGTTGCGTTTTTGCGTGAGCACATTACGGGGCTTGAAAACATAAAGCTGGTTGCAACCGCGTCTGACATCGGAATCAGAGAAAGCCGACGGATAATCGGAAGAACGGTATTCTCGCTTGACGACGTCAAAAACGCCCGTAAATTCGAGGATCGCATCGCCGTTTGCGCGAATTCCGTGGATATTCATCAGAAAAACGGGGTAAGCTATTCCGCCCACAATTCGGAAAACTATTATATCCCGCTGTCCTGCCTTGTCGCGCGGGACGTTGACAATCTTCTCACCGCGGGCAAGAGCCTGTCTGCCGACCGTTACGCCTTCGCCGCGGTGCGTGTCATGCCGCCCTGCGTTGCCATGGGCGAGGCTGTCGGAGTCACGGCGGCAATCGCGTCTGCCAAAGGCATTCCGGCGGCAGAGGTGCCGTTCACCGAAGTGCAGAGCGTACTTCTGCAAAACGGCGCGTATCTTGGATAAAGATAAAATGGGAGGTGAATGAACGAAGTTCATTCCACCGACCCACGGCGGTACGAATGAATTACCGCGAAACAAAAACGGTGCGGTCGCGACCGCACCCTACAACAACCCGATAAAATTATATATAACTTCGTAGGGGTTGGTCGCGACCAACCCGCGGCGGCACGAACAAATTATTGCGAAACAAACCCTCTCCGTCATCTATCGGTGCCACCTCCCCCCGAGGGGGAGGCTACTACCTATTAAATTTCCGATAACCTCGTAGGGGCGTACACGCCCGTTTTTATACCTTCCGAGAAGGGATTTTATCCTTTTTTGAAATTCCACGCATCAAGAAGAAAGGATACGGCAAATTCGCATCCTTTAAAAAATGCTTTTTTAGAAAAGCAACTATGGATTTCACATAATGCATCAACGTATGCTTCAATAGCGTCTTTTTGATCCTTTGTCAGTGCGTCATTCACAATTCCGTGTTTGTCCGCCGCCTTTTTTACAAGCGCTCTTTCTTCCTCGGTATCGATTTCTGCACATTCTATCTCAAGGTAATCGCTCCATAATTTTTCAAGTGTTTTTCTCATTATAATTTATAATCTCCTCCGAATTTGCATTCAGACGAATGCATATAATCATTATAGCATTCATTTGAATGCTTGTAAAGCATTTTTTTGAATGCAGTGATATAATATATCTTAAACATAACCTTTATCGGAATTGGAGATAGCATATGTATATTTATCAAAGATTGAAGGACACCAGAGAAGACGCGGATAAAAAGCAAGAGGATATAGCTTTTATTTTAAATATTACAAGACAGCAATATCAGCTTTACGAAAGCGGAAAGCGCGAAATGCCGATGCATCATTTTATAACCTTGGCAAAGTATTACAACGTTTCTCTCGACTACCTTGCAGGACTTATTGACAAATCGAAGAAGCTTTTTTGATAAAAACAGACTGTTTTTCGGAAACGGTCGCTAAATAAAAATTCCCACGTAAAACGTGGGAATTTTTATTTACTGCTCTTCGCTTTGAATGAAATACTGATTTATAAGTACCACCGCTATGATGCCGGCGGCGGTGATGCAAGCGGAGGAAATTGCTGCCGGAATGCTGCTTCCGACCGAAAAAAGCGCCGCAATTCCGTTAAACACGCTGTATACGATCAGCCAATTTTTCGCCGCGCGGGGATTGACGAGGTCGATACTGCCTGAATTTATACTCTGATACACCGACTTTGCAAAACGGTGTATTTTACGCATACCCAAGATATTGAATACCAATGAGATTGCACTTGCAACGATAAACACAGCCGCTACAGTCCAGCCAATGAAAACAGAAAATACCCGTGCAAAATCACTGTTGTAAATTTCGGGGAACTCTTGAATAAATTCCCAAACGATAATTTCAACAACATTCGTGCTTAACATCAAAACTGCCAAGATAACTCCGCAAACGATAAGTATGATAGCCCCAACGTTAGCTAACACGTAATTTGCGTAAACCGTTCCGCTGACGCAGCGCAGGTGCTTTGCGCTCGCAATTCCCTTGCGCGCCTGCGAATACGTAATCCACGTAAACACCGTTAACAGAATGTTGACAACTGATAATCCGCCGACCGCGAGCGAGAACGCGCATGAACATGTCATCAAAATGCAGATAGCCAAAAACATACTGCTTTTTAACACGGGCAGGAACTTTTCTGCCGCAGGATTTGATACTATAGCCACGGTCTCTCCCGCTGCCGCACCGCAACACGGACAGTGCGCAAACTCCTGTTCAGAGTCAAACCCACAACTTGTACATTTCATAAAATTCGCCTCCCATATAGAGTGATTTTATTTAATTATACAATAAAACCCCGTGGATTGCAATAGAGATTTTAAAGCTTTAGTATTGCGGAGACCAACTTTATGCAATACTAACAAAAACGAACACCGTTAAATGCGCAAAACGGAGATTCAACAATATATCACTTGAATACTATTGACAATCATTTGACCGTGTGGTATAATTTCACCATAAAATAACATATGTAAGGAGAACACTATGGCATACAAATATCCCTATGACTACGAAGACAAGAAATATGAGCCCCCGAAGCTGCAAACCAACAGAAGTATGTGGAAACTTTTTGTTTTTAACGTTTTAACGCTTGGTATATACGGCATCATATTTTTCGTTCCTCTTTCTTTTGACCTGGATGCGGTCGACCCCAAAAGAGAACGCGGCAAAACGATGAATTACGCCGCGGCATATATCCTTTCGCTTTTTACTTTTTCTATAGTTATTACCGTTTGGCACTATCATATAGCATCGCGTATAGAGGAAGCTTTGGCGCGGCGTGAGATTGATTATAAATTTAGTACCGGTGATTTTTGGAAATGGTATTTCTTTGGTTCTTTTATATTGGTTGGACGGTTTATATATTTTTACAAGCTTTGCAAAGCTATGAACTTACTTTGCCAAAGCTACAATGAAAAGCCTGTGCTTGAGTAAGAGAAATCGAGAAAAACAGCCACCCGCATGGTGGCTGTTTTGTTTCAACGTAAAGGACGTCAGTATTTTGTAATAGAAATTTTGAGACATTAGAAAAATCTCAATTATTCATTTTGCATTATTCATCATTCATTATTCATCCCTCTCCGCAAAAACCTCGCCGTTTCGCTCAAAAAATCAAAAAAATTCCTTCTATATTTATATAAATCAACAGAAGAATATTGACATTATTTCAAAAAAGCTGTATACTGTATCTATGAATTCTATTTACGGAGGTTTAACTGATATGAAATTCACTAAGATTCTCTCCCTCGCGCTTGTCGCTGGGTTCTGCCTCGGAATGTTCGCAGGCTGCGGCAAGGTAAATTATTCTGAAAACAAAACTGAATACGTCAACGGCGTTTCCGGTCCTCTTACCGGCGGCGCGGCTATGTACGGCGTTGCCGTTGCTAACGCGGCTCAGATCGCGGTTGACGAGATCAACGCGGCCGGCGGCCTTAACGGCGTTAAATTCAAACTGGTCGTTACCGACGATATGCACGACTCTGCCAAGATCTCCACCAACTACTCCTCTATGTACGAGGGTGGCATGCAGGTTTCTCTCGGTACCGTTACCACCGCTCCCGGTCTTGAGTATAAGAACCTCGCCGCTGACGACAACGTATTCTTCCTCACTCCCTCCGCTTCCGGCGACAAGGTTCCCGAATTTGCAAACGGCTACCAGATGTGCTTTGCAGACGGTAACCAGGGTAAGGTTGCGGCTGAGTACGTAAACGCTAACTTCAAGTCCCAGACCATCGGTATCTTCTACAAGTCTGACGACCCGTATTCAAAGGGTATATTCGACCAGTTCAAGGCTAACGTTGACGCATCGGTTACTCTCGTTGAGACCACCTTTACCGACGCTAACACCACCGACTTCTCCGCTCAGATAGACACTCTCAAGGATTGCGGCTTCATCTTTATGCCCATCTACTCCACCCCCGCGTCTCTGTTTATGACCCAGGGTAAAGACCTCATGAAATCTGACGCCGTTTACTACGGCTGCGACGGTTTCGACGGCATCGAGAACATCGAAGGCTTTGACATCACCGCTATCCCGCAGGAAGTTACCATGCTTTCTCACTTCAACTCCAAGGCGACCGAAGGTAAGGCTAAAGAGTTTATCGACAAGTACGTTGAAAAATACGGTGCTGAAACTCTCAACCAGTTCGGCGCATCCGCTTACGACTGCGTTTACGCTATCTACGGCGCGATGAAGAAGGCTATCGACGAAGGCAAGAGCATTCCCGTAAACATTTCCGCGTCCGACCTCTGCGAGATACTCAAGGATCAGTTTAACGGCGGTTACTCCCTTACCGGCGCAGTTACCGGTGACGGTAGCGCGATCTCCTGGGAGTCCACCGGCTACGTTAACAAGGGTGCTATCAAGTACGTAATCAAAGAAGCTAACTGATTTATAATCCCCGTGCGTAAAAATCAAAACTGCATATACCGCAGAACCCCTGCAGTATATGCAGTTTATAACTATTATAAGGAACAAAAATGGAACTTATTTTATCAACACTGATCAACGGTCTCAGCCTCGGCGGAATATACGCGATGATCGCGCTCGGCTACACGATGGTCTACGGTATCGCAAAGATGCTTAACTTTGCCCACGGAGACGTTATCATGGTCGGCGGATACATCATATACACCTTTATGGCGTTCGGCAATCCCCTGCTCGCTATCGCGATGGCAGTGATTTTGTGCGTTCTGTTCGGAGTTACTATCGAAAAGATCGCGTACAGACCTCTGCGCGGAGCGTCTCCCCTTGCCGTGCTGATAACCGCTATCGGCGTAAGCTACCTGCTTCAGAGTCTCGCGCAGATAGTTTTCGGCTCGGCTAACAAAATGGTTACCGTGTACGAGTTCGGTTCGCTCAGCTTTATGGGCGTTACCGTTCAGGTGTCCGCGCTGGTTACTCTTGCGGTCACTGTCGTGGTTATGATTGCTCTCACCATGTTCGTCAAGTACACCCGTCTCGGCCGTGCGATGATAGCGGTTTCCGAGGATAAGGGTGCGGCTCAGCTCATGGGTATCAACGTAAACCGCATCATTACCATTACTTTCGCGATAGGTTCAGCTCTCGCGGCGCTTGCGGGACTGTTCTATCTTCTCAAATCCCCCAGCATCTCCCCCACCCTCGGCGCGATGCCCGGTATCAAGGCGTTTACCGCGGCGGTTATCGGCGG
>CAZGHD010000053.1:0-12884 GCA_964525525.1 uncultured Lachnospiraceae bacterium
TTTATTGTTTTTCTGCGGTTTTGAAAAGTAACGCTATCTAACTTCATCTTTCAACAGACCTGATTTCAAACGTATGATGGCTGACATCGAATCGGGAAGAATCAACTGTGTAGTAACAAAGGATCTTTCAAGGCTTGGAAGAAACTATGCTAAGGTCGGTTATTATACGGATGAATTCTTCGTCGAAAACGGTATAAGGTTCATCGCAGTAAACGATAGCTATGATTCATTACGCGAAGAAGAAAATGAGATTGCTCCCTTTAAGAACGTACTTAACGAATGGTATCCGAGAGATATATCCAAGAAAGTGCGACAGGTTAAAAAATCAAGCGCACAGCAGGGTAAGTTTATGGGTAGTCAAGCACCCTATGGATACCGCAAATCCCCACTTGATAAGCACGTGCTTGAAATTGATCCGTATGCGGCAAGTATTATGCGCAGAATATTCAGCGAATTTGCCGCAGGTGACAGCGCACGCAAGATAGCCGACAGGCTAAATGCAGAGGGTGTAGATTCTCCGAGGTTTTACTTTTCTCAGTTCCCGGGCGGTCAACATCCGAGAGCGACGGACAAAAATCATTGGGGGAGCGCATCAATTATGCAAATGCTCCGTAATCAAGTTTACATAGGGAATATGGTGCAAGGTAAACGCCGTGTGGCATCCTTTAAGACTAAGAAGTTTGTTGCCATATCTCCCGATCGTTGGATCGTTGTAGAAGGCACTCACGAGCCTCTGATCGACATTGACACATGGGACAGAGTTCAGCATAGGCTCGACAACAAAATGCACCGTGGACGCCAAATGAGCAAGGACAAGGATGTGGCGCTTTTCTCCGGTATTCTGAAATGTGCCGATTGCGGTTCAAATCTTTCTCACTCCGCTAAGGTGACTAATAACAACACCATTGGTTACTACCGTTGCAGTCGTTATCTCAACAATGGAAAGACAGCTTGTTCAACCCACTGTATAAAGGAATCGGCGTTAAAGGCGTTTGTTCTTAACGATATACGATACCACGCGAGACTTGCTGCAGCAGAACACGAACTTATAGCACACGAATTATCAGATGCTATGAACCGTAACGGCGTAGCAGAAAAACGTCAGTTAGAGGCTACGATTCACGAACTTCAGAATAGGCTTGATACTATCGATAAAAACATCAAGTCTTTGTATGAAGATAAATGCTCAGGTAAGTTACCCGAAGCTATTTTTAATTCGCTGATGAGTGGCTATATTGATGAGCAAGCCGAGCTTAGCGAGAAAAAAACTGCATTGAATGAAACATTGATCAAATACAAGGATGCAGACAGAGATATCAAAAAGTGGCTTGACCTTGTGGAGCAATACAAAGATATAACCGAACTTACGAGAGCAATCGTATATTTGCTGATAGACCATATTGAGGTGGGAGAAACCGCGAACGGATTTGACGGTATTCAAGAAGTAATAATTCATTACCGTTTCATCGGTAATTTATTAAACCCGACTCAGAAAGCAGGGTGAATAAATTTTCATGAAAAATATCAGTAAAAAGAGAAAAGGCACTCTCGGTAAAACCGAAAATGCCTTATATTCAGTAAGCACAATGCCGATCCGACCAAAGATTCGTTGTGTCTTACCAAAACTCCCTAAAATGAATATAACCAACGACTCGTATGAGTCGTTGGTTATTGGCGGAGAAGGAGAGATTCGAACTCTCGAACCGCTTTTAACGGTTACACGATTTCCAGTCGTGCGCCCTCGACCAACTAGGCGACTTCTCCACGTCCGTCTTTGCTCGACCTTGATATTATACCACGTTTTTTTCTTTAAGTCAAGAGGCAGACGCATTTATTTTTTGAAAATTTCAAAAAAATTGTTTATTCGACCGTTTGAAGTATAAGCGGAGAGGGGGAGACGGGGAATTCTGACACGGTGAACGCTTTTTCTGCGAGCGGGATTGCGGCGGTCATCTTATCTTCGTTTGAATTACAAAGCTCGCACAAAAGGTCTCCTTTAGTAATTTTATCTCCGGGTTTTACGAAAAGGAGTATTCCAGCGCTGAGGTCGATTTCGCTGTTCTTCGTTTCGCGTCCCGCGCCAAGGAAAAGAGAAGCCTTCCCGATGAGCTCGGCATCTATCTCAGAAATATATCCGTCGCTTTGTGCGGTCACCGCGCTTCTTGCTGATGCGGACGGGAGCATTTCGGGCTGATCTACCACGTCTCCGTTTCCGCCGATAGCGGTGATAAATTCTGCGAGTTTTTTCTTCGCGGCTCCGCTGTCAAGCGCGGCGGAGGCTTTTTCAAAACATTCTTCTTTACTTCCGAATCCGGCAAGATAAAGCATTTTTGAGCTGAGCGCAAGGCATATCTCGCGCGTGTCTTTCGGACCGCTGCCCGAAAGCACCTCTATTGCTTCTACTACCTCCGGCGCGTTTCCGACAGCGCGTCCGAGCGGGGATGACATATCTGTGACAAGCGCTGCCATCTTTCTGCCGCAGCTTTTTCCTATCCCGACCATAACCTCGGCAAGCTCGCGAGCCTTGTCTTCTGTTTTCATAAACGCGCCGTTTCCGCATTTTACGTCAAGGACTATACATTCGGCACCCGAGGCGAGCTTTTTACTCATTATGCTTGACGCGATAAGCGGAATACTGTCAACCGTTGCGGTAACGTCTCTGAGCGCGTAGAGTATCTTATCAGCAGGAGCGAGATTCCCGCTTTGCGCCGAGATACAAAGTCCGATACCTGTTTACAGTGTCAAAAAATTTTTCGCTTGAAAGCTCGACACGGCAGCCCGGAATTGAACTTATTTTGTCTACCGTACCGCCGGTAATTCCGAGCCCTCTGCCGGACAGCTTGGCTACCTTTGCGCCCGCCGCCGAGACTATCGGACCTACTATGAGAGAGGTTTTATCTCCCACGCCGCCGGTGCTGTGCTTATCGACAGTTATTCCGTTTATCTTTGCAGTATCAAGCGTATCGCCGGAATTCGCCATAGCGAGGGTGAGAGCCACCGTTTCGCTGTGAGAAAGTCCGCGCAAAAAAGCCGCCATCAACCATGCTGAGGTCATATAATCGGGTATATCTCCCGAGACGATACCGCGGATAAATTCATTTATCTCTGCTTCGGTATGTTCGCCGCCGTTGCGCTTCTTCTCTATAAAATCACTCATTCTCATGTGATTCACCGTCCTTTGGTTTCAGTATATAATAAACTTCCCGCGATGTCAAGAAAAAAAGGTCAAATAAACGCCTTTGACTGCGGTAAATGTAAAAAAATTATTAATATATCGTTTATCTCTTGAAAAATCCACAATATATTAGTAAAATCAAGGTAGTACATTTACACTTTGGAGGTAACAACCATGATAGAATACGGATTACAGCTTTACAGCGTGCGCGACAGTCTCGAAGCAGACTTTAAGGGCACTATTAAAAAGATCGCCGAGATCGGCTACAAAAAGGTAGAGACCGCAGGTTTTTACGGTCTTAAACCCGAAGAGTTCAAGGGTATCATCACCGACGCAGGTCTTACCATTTCCGGCTGCCACCTCGGTCTGTCTGAACTTGAAAATGATTACAAAGGTATCGTAAGCTACCTTAAAGGTATCGGAAGTGAGAACTACATCGTTGCTTGGGCAGACTTCAGCCCCGAGGCATTTGACAAGACGGTAGCGCAGTTCAATAAATTCCAGCCTATGCTTGAAGCAGACGGTATCAAGCTCCATTTCCATAACCACGCAGGCGAGTTTTCGGAAAAGAATGCAGAAGGCCTTACCGCAATGGAAGCGCTTCTTACAAAAACAAGTATCGGTCTTGAGGTTGATACTTACTGGGCATTTGTCGGCATGAAGGATCCGGTAGGCTTTATTACCGAGCATGCAGACCGTATTCAGTTTATTCATCTTAAGGACGGTTCTCCCGACGGACACGGTACTACTCTCGGTCGCGGCGAAGCTCCCGTGCTTGCTGTTCGCGAGGCTGCAAACAAGCTCGGATTTACTATGGTCGTTGAGAGCGAAAGCCAGAAGCCTGACGGAATTACCGAAGTTACCGAGTGCTTTAACTTCCTTTCAGCTAACTGATAATAAGGAGATCGCATAAATGATCGAATACGGATTACAGCTTTTCAGCGTTCGTGATGCAATAGGGCAGGATTTTGCCGGAACGATGAAAAAGATCGCCGATATAGGATACAGCAGTGTCGAGCTTGCGTGTTGTTTCGGATATACTTCAGAGCTCATAAGCACAAGTGTAAAGGACGCAGGGTTAACTGTATCCGGCGCGCATCTTGGCATAGAATGGCTTGACAGAAAGTACGACCATATAACAAAGTATCTTAAAGATATGAACTGCTATGATTACATCGTGCCGTATATTGAGTGGAATAACGAGACGTTCTATGCGAATATTGAGAAGATAAATAAATATCAGCCTATTCTTGAAGCGGACGGATTTCATCTTCTTTTCCACAATCACGCAAATGAATTTACCTTCGTGAATTCCGACGGTATCACGCCGATGGAGGCTCTTATAAAAGAGACTGACGTCGAGCTTGAGGTGGATACTTTCTGGGTGTTTGCCGGCGGCAAGAATCCGGTTGAATTTATAACCGAGCACAAAAACAGGATAAGCCGCGTACATATCAAGGACGGTTACCGTAACGGCGAGGGTGAGGTTATCGGCCGCGGAGAAGCGCCGGTAATCGCTTCACGCAACGCGGCACTTGATCTCGGCTTTAAGCTCATCGTTGAGAGTGAAAATCAGAGACCTGACGGAATAACCGAAATTACCGAAGGGTTTAAATATCTTACTTCCAACTGAAAAGAAAGGGAATAAAAATGAAAAAATATCTTGTTTCCGTTACTGCTGTTTTCCTGTTTGCGATTATGGCACTGTGTAATGCTTTTTACTCAAGAGTTAACGAGATAAACCCGATGACGGGTGATATTCCGACTACTGCAATCATCATAATTGCTGTAATTGCCGTTATAGCAGTTATCGTTTTGGCAGTTATGGGTAAAATGAATAAAAGACGCTAAAAGCTCAAGGGACTGCTTTGCAAAATGCACCGCAGTCCCTTTTCCTTTTTGTGTTATAAATTCTTCTTGAATATTCTCACATTATATGGTATAATATATATGATTAAAGATGATTGAGAGGAACAGCACTTGATAGTCGCTCTTGAAGACGCAAAATATAAACTTAACGGCATGAGGGAATCAATAGAGGAACTCGGCCACGCACTCGGCATTGAGAATCTTGAAAAAAAGGCTGCCGAGCTTGAAGAAAAAACTCTTGCTCCCGATTTTTGGAACGATCAGGCTAACTCCGGCAAAATGCTTCAGGAGCTCAAACAGCTCAAGGATAAGCTGGATAGCTACCGTGCGCTGGTATCCGAGCTTGAGGACACCGTTACCTTGGCAGAAATGGCGATAGAGGAAAACGATGAAAGCCTTACCGACGAGATACTTGAGTCTGTAAAGCATATAGAATCTGAGGAAGAAAGACAGAGAATTGAAATTCTTCTTTCCGGAGAGTATGACAGTCATAACGCTATCGTTTCATTCCATCCCGGTGCCGGCGGAACAGAGGCGCAGGACTGGGCGCAGATGCTTTACCGTATGATAACCCGTTGGGGCGAGCGTCACGGATTTACCGTGAAATTGCTTGACTGGCTTGATGGAGAGGAAGCGGGACTTAAAAGCGCTACCGTAATGATAGAGGGCGTAAACGCGTACGGCTACTTAAAGAGTGAAAACGGCGTTCACCGCCTCGTTCGCGTATCCCCGTTTGACAGCTCCGGACGCAGACACACCTCTTTTGCATCTATTGAGGTAATTCCCGAATTCGTTGATGACGGTACTGTTGAAATAAGAGACGAGGATATTGAGATAACCGCTCACCGTTCAAGCGGTGCGGGCGGTCAGCATATCAATAAGACCGACTCGGCTATCCGTATAGTTCATATTCCTACCGGCATTGTGGTCGGCTGTCAGACCGAGCGTAGCCAGCTTCAGAACAAGGAGACCGCACTCAGCATGCTCAAGAGTAAGCTCATTGAGATCAAGCAGAGAGAAAACCTTGAGCGTATAGAGGATATTAAGGGTAACAAGACCAACATCGAGTGGGGTACGCAGATACGTTCTTACGTGTTTATGCCGTATACTCTGGTCAAGGATAACCGTACGGGTTTTGAAGACGGTGACACCTCTGCCGTAATGGATGGAGACATCGACGGATTTATTAACGCATATCTTAAATTGAACGCACAAAAAAATCAATAAATATAAATTAAGGAGTGAAAAATATGTTAAAGAAATTCAGACCTTATATCGCAATCTGCCTTCTCGTTCAGGCTATCAGTATGATAGTTCTGTTCTTCGTTCTTCTCGGTAAGAAGAAGAGTCTCGCAACCACCTTCCTTGCTCTCGGCGCGGTATCCGCAGCTGTAGGTGGCGTAATGTTCTGGCAGGAATACGGCGCGGCTCTCGGACTTAAAGCAGCTCCCGCAGAAGATGATGAAGATTATATCACTTTTGACGATCTTGATCTTGAGCTTGACGACGAAATGCTCGGCTCCGCTTTCTCTCGCGACGACGAAGAGGGCGCAGACGAGGAGATCGGCTTCTACGACGAAGTTTCCACCGAAGAAGCAAGCGAAGACGAATTTAAGGGTATATAATTTTGGATTTAAAAAGGGATGTCTTTCGACATCCCTTTTTCATATTTTTCTGATCCGTCCAAAGCCGCCGAGAAGGGAAATAAATTCGAGATATTTATCTCCGGGTACTTTTCCGCCCGAACCGCACGCCCATTTTCCGCGAAAATCTACGGCGATCTGCTCGATTATGTCGTAGATTTTGATCGGGGTTGAATTACTTATAAAATCAATGCTCAAACCGCCGAGAATCTTAATATCATTTCCGTACTCGGTTAGATATTTTACCGCATTGTCAGGCGCAAACCAGCCGAGATCTCCTCGCGCGATCGCATCCTCCGGAGCTCCGTCCATTCTTACGGTCGGGGTTTTTTTTGATACCGCGTCGCCGAAAATGCAGAGGCAGTCAGCCGCGTCCTCTGTCATATCTACCTCGTCTTGAGTACGGCAGATAACTCCTATGCCAAGCTCGGTATTGTTCATTTTAAATTTGAATATTTCAGAGATAAGGTTTTCTCTGTCATCTGCGGCAAAATCTGCCATGTCAACAAAAAAGAAGTCGGATTTGGTTCTTTCGGTGCAGGATGCGAGAGTGGCTATAAAATCAGCGGGGGTGTCCCACAGATAATTTCCGCGGCGCCAAATGAGTGATTCGGTAAGTTCGCGGGCAATAAAAGGCTCAAATATTACGTTTTTGGTTATGTTTCCGTGGAGGAAATCCAAAAAGTACTTTTTATTTCTATCCATAATAACTCCGTATGCTGTGTTTTGGGTAATACAAGTATTATAACACATTTTCTCAAAATACACAATAGCGAATTGCCTGTACCGTTCGTTTTTAACACTTGTTGATTATTTTCATATAATTACTATAAATCTTAAATCAAGAGGTGAATTTTATATGGCTGATAATTACGGGGTAAAAAGCGGCGTCGGGTATCTTACCTTCAAAACACGAACGGCGCAGAGTGCTTTGCCGGTTGAGAACGTCAGGATAACCGTGAGCGGGAGCGAAGCGGGGAATACCGCGCCGATAGCGACGGTAGTAAGCGACAGAAACGGAAACACCGAGAGAATAGAGCTTCCCGCAGCGCCGAGAATGGAATCAATGTCGCCCGGATTTCCGGGTGAGCCGTTTTCAAGGTACAACGTACGTGCCGAGGCGGAGGGGTTTTATCCGTCTGAATTTTTCGGAGCACCGGTTTTTGAAGGGGTAACTTCGGTACAGACGGTGAATCTTGTCCCGCTTGCAGAATACACGCCTGAGCCTTTCGGAACTCGGTTTTACGAGTCGGCCCCCGATTCTTTTGGAGGAGGTGAATGATATGCCAACACCTGTAATTCCCGAATATATAACGGTGCATCTCGGCCCTCCGCGTTCGAATGCGCCTAACGTTACTGTCAGCTTTCCCGATTACATCAAAAACGTAGCGTCAAGCGAAATATACCCAACGTGGCCGGAGAGCGCCGTGAGAGCGAATATTTACGCGCAAATATCTTTTGCGTTAAACCGCGTTTTCCTTGAATATTACAGAAGCCGGGGATACGACTTTGATATAACAAATTATACCGGCAACGATCAGGCGTTTGTATATGGGCGGGACGTTTTTGAAAACGTATCGCAGATAGTTGACGAGATATTCAACGACTACGTTGTACGTCAGGGAAGTGTTGAACCGCTTTTTACCGAATATTGTGACGGAGACACGGTAAGCTGTGAAGGGCTTTCTCAATGGGGTACTGTTTCTCTTGCAAACCAGGGCTATACGCCTTATCAGATACTTCAGTATTATTACGGAAACGATATAAACATCGTAAGAAACGCGCCTGTGGAGGGAATAGAAGCGAGTGTTCCGCTCGGAATACTCAGGCTCGGATCTACGGGAGATGACGTAAGGCAGGTACAGCTCAGACTTAACCGAATATCAAACAACTTTCCTGCTATTCCGAAAATATATCCTGTAAACGGTATTTTTGACGAAGGTACGCGCGATGCGATAATTGAGTTTCAAAGAACATTTTCGCTTTCTCCCGACGGTCTTGTCGGAAAGGATACGTGGTACAAAATACAGCTTATATATAACAGCGTAAAAAAATTATCCGAACTTGATTCGGAGGGTCTTACCTTAAACGAAATATCCTTGCAGTACCCCGGGGTGCTTACCGTTGGTGACGTTGGTGTCGGCGTAAGAACGGTGCAGTATTTTCTTGATTACATATCAAGGTATGAGTCTGCTGTCCCGGGAGTTACGGTTGACGGAGATTTCGGCGAAAATACCCGCTCGGCGGTTATTGCGTTTCAGCGCGCTTACGGACTTGAGCCGGACGGAATCGTAGGGGAGAGCACTTACTATAAGCTTTACGACGTTTACAGGGGAATAATAAACTCGGAGTCTCCGAACGTATCGGCAGGTACGGTGTTGCCGTATCCCGGATACGTACTTACCACGGGACAGCAGAGCGAGTACGTACGCGCGCTTCAGACTTATCTTAATTTCATATCCGAGAGCTATCCGAGTATTCCGTCTGTACCGGTCACGGGAGTATTTGCCGAGCTTACCCGTGAATCGGTTGAAGCATTCCAGCGTTATTTCGGTATTGGCACGCCCGCAACTTACGGAACGGTGGGATTTGATACTTGGCGTGCTATAACCGATATTTACCTTGAGCTGTATTCGTCACAAAGAGTCGCTACCGGACAGTTCCCGGGATACGAGCTTTCTTGATTTGGAGGTGAAATTATGGATTATAACGTAAGCGACAGAAGTGCCGCAATATCAGAGCTCCAGAGATTTTTAAGGCGCTTGGAGAGCGAAAAAACAGGACTTCCGCTGATTGGGGTAGACGGTATTTTCGATCAAAGAACGAGGACGGCGGTAATGGACGCGCAGAGAAACAGCGGACTTCCGATGACCGGCACGGTAGACCTTGATACGTGGAACGCGATATACAGTGAATATCTCCGCCTCGGTGAAGAGATACTCGGTATTTTCCCGTTTCCGGTAAATCCCGAAAATGACGAGATAACCGAGGACACGATAGGCGATCTTGTGATAATTTTAAAGCTGATGCTTCGCGAGCTTGCTCTTGATTATGATTTCGATACGCTTGATACTGTCGGAATATACGACGAGGCTACCGCAAACGCGGTCAGGAATTTTCAAAAAGTCAACGGACTTCCCGAAACCGGCAGAACTGACGTGAAAACGTGGAATCTGCTTACACGGGCATATAACGGAACAAAGGACAGATATAACGGATAATTCACCTAAACTGAAGGGATAATATTTTCGGGGGGTGGGAATCTGAACTACCGAAATAAAATAAAAAAGTTGTTTTCAAGGCAAAAGATCACAGAGGCGGGAACGGTGATTTTCGGCGGTGTACTGTTTGGCGTTTCAATGAATCTGTTTTTTCTTCCGGGAAAAATAATTCTCGGCGGCGTTACCGGAATAACCACCGTTCTCAACATCCTTTTCGGCTTGCCGGCAGGCGTTATGAGCGTTCTGATAAATATTCCGCTTATCTTGGTGAGCCTGATCGTTTTCGGATGGCGGTTTATCGCCCGCGCCGCCGTCGGTATAGCTATTACTGCGGCGGCAACCGATATGATTTCTTTTTTGCCGATAAGTACCACCGACCCTCTGCTTTGTGCCATTCTCGGCGGAATAACGATGGGTGCGGGCTGTGGACTTATGTTTTCATATGCATATACCACAGGCGGTACGGATATAGTGGCGTGGTTGCTCGGATTACGTTTCGTGCGGGTGTCAACAGGAAAGCTTATAATGATAGTTGACTTTTTCGTAATAGTCGGCGCGGCGATAGCTATGAAAAGCTCGGTCGGAGTATTTTATTCTATAATAGCTCTTTTCGTTTACACACTGACGATAGATTACGTTATGCAGGGCGCGGAGAGGGCAAAGCTCGCGTTTATCTTTTCCTACATGGGCGAGGAGGTCGCTGCGGTAATTTCAAGCGAGGTAGGGCGCGGCGTAACTTTACTTTGCGGCAGGGGATGGTACAGTAAAAAGAAGTGCGATATAGTCGTCTGTGCGCTGAAAAAAACAGAGGCGCACCGTCTTGCCGAGGTAGTGTCACGCGTTGATGCTGATGCCTTTACTGTGTTTGCAGACGTTTCAAAGGTGGAAGGAAGCGGGTTTGAAAGCCCCTTTCAAAATAAAAAGAATAAATATTGAAAAATTATCTTGATAAAAAAGCATTTTTATGTTATACTGTATAGGTATCAAACGTATTGACTGCGTAATAAGGTCATACCAGCCGGGAAAGCAGCGGCGTCCTGTACCTGAAATCCGCTATAGCAGGGGTGGCTTCCCGTTTTGAGGGCTGGGTTTGTATATAGCGCCGTTCTTTTTCGTGTTGAAGAATGGGTCCTGCGCAATCGGAGGCTGTGAACCATGTCAGGTGGGGAACCAAGCAGCATTAAGCGGTTTATCCGATGTGCCGCGGGTCTGCCTGTTCGGAGCGAAAAGGGCGGGATGCGTATGCGAATGCATGCTCGATTTTCGGGTGTATGGCCTTATTACGCAGTCAATTTAATTATAGGAGGCAAGTTAAATGCATCAGGCGCTTTACCGCAAGTGGAGACCTAAAACCTTTGACGAGGTTTGCGGTCAGGAACATATTACCACCGTGCTGAAATACGAGGTGTCAGAGAATAGACTTTCTCACGCATATCTGTTTTGCGGATCGCGCGGAACGGGTAAAACTACCTGCGCGAAGCTCCTTGCGAAAGCAGTAAACTGCGAAAATCCGATAGACGGTAATCCGTGCGGTGTCTGCCATGCGTGCCGCTCGATAGACTCGGGTATCGCGACCGACGTGCTCGAAATGGACGCCGCGTCCAACAACGGCGTTGATTATATTCGCGATATACGCGACGAGGTGGTTTACACGCCTGCGGAGCTTAAATACCGCGTCTATATCGTGGACGAGGTACATATGCTTTCCTCGGGTGCGTTTAACGCTCTGCTCAAAACTCTTGAGGAACCTCCGTCACACGTTATATTTATTCTCGCTACTACAGAGCTTCATAAGCTTCCGGCTACTATAATCTCAAGATGTCAGAGGTTTGATTTCAGACGCATAAAAGCCAACGTTATTACCGAGAGGCTGATGCACATCGCATCTGAAGAAAATATCGGACTTGAGAGTGATGCTGCGGCAATGATCGCAAAGCTCAGCCGCGGAGGTATGCGCGACGCGATAAGTACTCTTGAACTCTGCTCGGGAACTCCGGGCACGGTAACTCCAAAGACTGTATCCGAGGCGGTTGGCGTTTCTTCCCGCGACAGCGTTGTGAAGATCGTGGAGGCGATAGCGCAAAGAGATCTCGGAACGGCGTTTTCGGTGATCTCGGAGATCGAGTCATCTTCGGTTGACGTTGCTATCTTCTGGCAGTCGGTGTCAGAATTTTACCGTGATATGCTGGTTATGAAAACTACCGGCAAGGCGGCGGAGTATCTTGAGCTTTTACCGAGCGAGGAAGAAGAATGTAAAAAACTCGCGGGTCTTTATACCGTCGAACGTCTTATCGCTCACACGAAAGAGCTTGACGAGACACAGGTGAGAATGCAGAGAAACAGCGGTCAGCGCCGTCTTTCTGCCGAGCTTTCTCTTGTGCGTCTGTGCGATGAAACGCTTGACAACAGTAATTCTGCTCTTGCTGCGCGTATTTCTGCGCTTGAGGAAACGGTTGCGAGACTAAAAACTACCGGCGTTGCTCCCCGTGTATCGGCAGAGGAGAAAAAGCCTGCCGAAAAGAAAGCCGAGCCTGTCAAGATTACGAAATCAAGCGAAGAAAAAGAAACTCCGATAGAGGCACCCGCCGAGAAAAAGGTATTCTCGCCGTTTAGCGGATGGCCGGAGGCGATCGACAGAATTTCGCAGAAAAATAAAGCCGTGGGAAGTTTTCTTTCCGGCACGGGAGCTTTTACAGACGGTGACAGCTTTATAATCAAAGTAAACAATAAGTTCTTTGCAAGTATGCTTGCATCTCCCGAAAATCTCGCCGTGATAGCGGATTCCATTTCGGTCGGTGTAGGACGGATGGTAGAGGCGAATGCAGTGCGTATAGATTTTACCGAACAGCCGAAGAAAAATGACGACGATATTCTGTCACAGATATAATAAAAACCGGACATTCGATTTTGCGAATGTCCGGTTTTTTTGTTGTATATAGAAAACCACCAGCAGTGCTGGTGGTTCAAAAAAGCTTT
>CAZGHD010000054.1:0-12571 GCA_964525525.1 uncultured Lachnospiraceae bacterium
CCATGACCTATTCTTATTACCACAGTAACGTCAAACCCAAGCCCCAGACCGAAGGCAAAAAAGGCTACGTCTGCAAGATATGCGGATACGTTTACGAGGGCGAGGAGCTTCCCGAAGATTTTATCTGCCCGCTGTGCAAGCACGGTGTGTCAGACTTTGAAGAAATAAAATAAAAGAGGACAAAACTATGATGAACGAAAAAGTGCACGAGCTGCTAAACCAGCAGATCAACAAAGAATTTTATTCCGCTTATCTTTACCTTGAGTTTTCAAACTACTTTAAGGAAAACGATCTCGACGGATTTGCAAACTGGTATATGGTACAGGCGCAGGAAGAGCGCGACCACGCAATGCTGTTCTTCACCTTCCTTCAGAACGAGGATATGCCAATAACTCTCGAAGCTATCGCCAAGCCCGACAAGGTGCTTGACAGCCACATGGCGGTACTCGAAGCAGGGCTCGAGCACGAGCGTTACGTCACCTCGCTTATCAACGATATATACGGCGCGGCGTATGACGTACGCGACTTCCGCACTATGCAGTTCCTTGACTGGATCGTAAAGGAACAGGGCGAAGAAGAAACCAACGCACGCGATCTTATCGCGAAAATGGAGCTTTTCGGCTCCGACCCCAAGAGTCTCTATATGTTAAATCAGGAGCTTCAAGCAAGAGTATACACAGCACCTTCTCTGGTACTGTAAAATAAATTTATTTGGAGGAAAACAATATGAAAAAGTATGTATGTGACGTATGCGGTTGGGAATATGACGAAGAAGTCGGCGATCCCGATAACGGCATCGAGCCCGGCACCAAATTTGAAGATCTTCCCGATGATTTTGAGTGTCCCCTTTGCGGAGTCGGCAAAGACGATTTCAGCGAACAGGAATAAGTATAAAAGAAATCCTCACTATTTGTAACATCAAAATAATCCCGAGGCTTGGCCTCGGGATTATTTTATCTGTTCTCCATATCAAACGAAACTATCTCGCCGTTTTCTGCATTGATTTTGTAGTCGTACTCGGTCTTACCGTGATAAAATTCCACGTCGTACATCGGTACGTTGTCTTCAAAATCGTATTCGGAACGAAGTCCCGACACCTGTTCTGCGGTCAGCCCCGCGTGATTTATTGCTATATCCTCAGCGCGCTCTTTTGAGATAAGCTCGCGCGAGTTATTAATCATACGCCCGCCGATACTTTCCGCCGCGTCGCGTACCGTTTCCATTCCCTTTTCTATCGCATCTTCGGCACGGTCTATCTGCTCGCCGCAAGCGCCGAACAGAAAGAAAACGGCGCACAAAATCAAAACGAATCCAATAATTCTTTTTATCATTTCAAAATCCTCCTTTACCGTATTATCTGCGCAAACGAGAATTTTATACAAAATGATAACTGCTTTTCCATAATTTCTTGTTTCCTATTGACAAATAATTCCTGGTGTGTTATAATCAAAATGGTATATGGTCTGATAAAACATTTCCTGTTATCGCACCAAACCAAATCATAAAAATCCTTAAGGAGACGTACCATGAAAAAATATTTTATATTATTAATTTCAATACTCATCCTAATAACTCTCGTAGGTTGTTCAACAAACTCAAACAACGAAGAAGCGGCAGAGCTTGATAACTTAAAAGCTCAACTATTATCAGCAAAAGAAGAAAATGAAAATTTAAAAGCTCAACTATTATCAGTAAAAGAAGAACGGGAAAATTTAAAAGCTCAACTATTATCAGTAAAAGAAGAACGGGAAAATTTAGTAGCTCAAATGACGACATTGAAGGAATCACATGAGGAAATTGCGGCACTCGCAACGAAACGTAACGAAATAATTACTGATTTTGAAGCCGAATTAAACGAATTAAAAGAAACACACACTGAAAATAATTAGATTTGACAAATTGTAGTTTTATTACAATAAACGGCAGGTATTACCTGCCGTTTATCTTTTATTATTTAATTACGGACGCAGACCGAGACCGCCCTCGACGGTGAGAGTCTCTCCCGTCATATACTTGAAGTCGGGGTGAGCGAGCTGAACGCATACTCTGCCGATGTCCATTTCGGGATCGCCGAAACGTCCCATAGGCGGGGTATGAACGTTTTTCTCAAAAGCCTCGGGATAAGCGTTCTTGAAGTTTTCAAGCTGAGAAGTCCAAGCAAGCGGGCAGATAACGTTTACGTTAATGCCGTCCTTACTCCACTCGGTAGCGGCAGTACGGGACAGACCGCGTATACCCTCTTTTGCAGCAGCGTAAGCGCACTGACCGTAGTTACCGAAAAGACCCGCGCCGGATGCAAAGTTGATAACGCTTCCCTTCGATTTAGCAAGGTAAGGATAGCACGCCTGCATATAGTAGAAAGTAGAATAAAGGCCGGAGTAGATCGCAAGATCAAACTGCTCGGTAGTGTGGTCGGCAAGAGACACGCCGGACGCAGACGCCTGTGCGTTGTTTATCAGAACGTCGATACCGCCGAACTCTTTGACAGTCTGTTCAACGACCGATTTAACGGTGGCAAGATTGTCAGCCGATGCGGAAATGTCCGCCTGAAGAGGCAGAACTTTTATACCGTAAAGGCGCTCAAGCTCCTCCTTTGCGTCAAGCAGTTTTTGCATATTTCTTCCTGTAATAACGAGGTTAGCACCTTCTTTTGCATAAGCGGTAGCAATACCGTATCCGATAGAGCCAGCCTTTCCGTCAGACAAAACGGCTCTGCCGCCGCCGGTTATGATCACAGTTTTACCGGTAAAAACACCCATAGTTAAAATCTCTCCTTTGAGATGAAAAAGTAGAATAAAAATTCCCTTATACCGAATATATCACATAAAAAAGCAATTGTCAATCGGATTTTTTCATTTTTTACAGAATTTTTTCAATTTTATTCAAATCTGATTTTCGCGATCCACAGAGAATTATCGCTTCCGTACTTCTCGCACCCTATCGGCTGCATCCATTCAGCGGTAACAAGCCAAAATTCATTCTCCGATACGTCCGCCACCGTGAAATTTCCAAGTCGCGCGCCAAGCTCGGGAACGAGAATGGTCTCGGTATCTCGCATAAGGCACAGCTTATCCTCGTCAAATCTTGACATAAATATCGGTGCCCTGTGTCTGAAAACGTGATCGTTATGCGCGCCTTTTCTGGTGTAGGCAAGATACAGCGCGTCCTTATGCCGTATCCACTGCTGCATCGTGTTATAATTTTCAAGAACACTTCCGTCATCCCATTTCCACGCAAACGGCTGTCCGTAATGCAGTCCGTCACGGCTTACCGACAAAAGCCCCTGTTCGTTGGTGCGGATGGTCATATAATAATTTTCTCCCTGCTTTGCCACAGACGGCTCTCCGGCACCCCTGGCAGAATCCGAACAGATAACCGGCGAACCTGTTTCAACTATTTTCAGCTCGTCGTTTTCATATCTGTATCGCACGGCAAGTGCCTGCGACCTCTCTTCTCCCATTGGGACTATATAATAGGTCAGCAGAAAATCTCCGTTTTTATATTCCACTATCTGCGAATGAGGACACGCAGATATATATTCCATTTCTATCGGCAGTGGACGGGGTGTGCCAATATAGTGTCCGCTTTCTCGGTCTCGGAAAGCATACACCGCTTCCCCGATCGCGATACCGCCGTGAACAACCGGGTGACTATCTTACCGAACACAAACCATTTTTACGGTATTTGCTGTAATACTCGGTAGCAACGAAAAAAATGGTTCGAATATTCCCGTCCCTTGTTTCAAGACGGTCCAGTAGCTCGGGCTCAGCGAAAGTGTGTCCGTCGTCAACGCTTTTTGCGAAATAAGAATCGCCAAAGACGTCGCTTCCCGAAAGAAGCAGCATCTTATACGTCAAAAATGCATTATTATTTTCGGTTTTAGTAATTCTCGGGGTGACCTTACATTCCCTGCCGTCAAATCCCGAGAGCAATCTCTGCCTTGTGTAAGTGAAATTTGGAGTATTCATATCTCCCTCCGTTTTTTTGCGGATTTGCTATCGTACATAACGATAGTATATCATAAGTACCGTGTTTTTTCAATCTTACCTCTGTATTTTTTACAATTATTAAAACCATTGAAAAGCTAACCCGATTATGCTATAATAGGCACAGAAACTTAAAGCAGAAAGGCAAAACACCATGTCAATAGAAAAAGCAAGAGAATATTTAAAGGAATACGGCTTGGATGGAGAAATAATGGAGTTTAACGTTTCCTCCGCGACGGTATCCGAAGCCGCTAAAGCAATAGGCTGCAAAGAGGAAGAAATCGCGAAAACCCTGTCTTTTATAGTTGACGACAAAGCGATCTTAATAGTAACCTCCGGCAATTCAAAGGTGGATAACGGAAAGTATAAAGCTGAATTTCACACCAAGGCCAAGATGATCCCGTTTGAAAACGTGGAAGAAACGGTAGGACACGCGGTCGGCGGAGTCTGCCCCTTTGGAATCAATGCGGGCGTAACCGTTTATCTTGACGTTTCGCTTAAAAGATTTGAGACTGTCTACCCCGCCTGCGGAAGCTCAAACAGCGCGATAAAGCTGACACCCGAACAACTCGAAAAAATAACCGAGCACGAAAAATGGGTAGACGTTTGTAAAGATATTTTATGAAAAAAACACTAAGATCGGCGCTTATAGCCACCCTGCCAGTACTGACCGGTTATTTGGTGCTCGGATTCGGATTCGGAATAATACTCAAATCAAACGGGTACGGAATACTGTTGGCATTCGCTATGAGCCTCTTCATATACGCGGGCTCTATGCAGTACGTTGCAATCGGACTGCTGAGCGGCGGCGCGTCTTTGATTACCGTCGCCGTTACTACTCTTATGGTCAACGCAAGACACCTGTTTTACGGCATTTCCATGCTCGGAAAATACAAGGACACGGGAAAAAGAAAGCCGTATTTGATATTTTCCCTCACCGACGAAACCTACTCTTTGGTATGTACAGATAATCCAAGCATACCCCCAAAAGAGCGGAAAAATTATTATTTTTTCGTGTCGGTTTTCAATCACGCCTACTGGGTGATCGGCTCGGTGCTTGGCGCCGTTGTCGGATCTTTTGTAAAATTCAACAGCGAGGGCATTGATTTCGCTCTGACCGCGCTTTTCATTACGGTTTTTATAGAGCAGTGGCTCACCGCAAAACGGCACGCACCCGCCATCATTGGCGTTTCGGTTTCGGTTGGATGTTTGCTTCTGTTCGGAGAAGAAAATTTTTTGATCCCCGCTATGCTCGTGATGCTGATTTTACTTTGCCTCTATAAGGAGGAAGACAAGCATGACTGATTTACATACGTGGTGTGCCGTCGCGGTGATCGCTTTAGTTACCGCGCTGATTCGTTTTCTGCCGTTCATAGTATTTAACGGAAGCAGAAAAACACCTAAAATAGTTGAAAAGCTCGGAAAAATCCTTCCCTACGCCATTATGGGAATGTTAGTCGTTTACTGCCTCAAGGACACAAGCTTTGTAAGCGTGTCCGGCTATCTGCCCGCGCTTATTTCGAGCTTACTTGTCGGACTTCTTTACGTGTGGAAACGAAACACACTGATAAGCATCATCTGCGGAACGGTGTGCTATATGCTGCTGGTACAAATGGTGTTCTGAAGCGAAAAAGTTGACAAGCATCGCAACTTGTGATATAATTAAACACTAAAAAAGTTCGGTAAAACTTGAATTTGATAATAGGAGCATCGCATAACAATGAAATGTTGTAATAAAGAAAATCTTATGATAATAAAGGAATATGACCCTATGCCAAAAAATCCGGACGGAAGTATCAGATGGTTTCTATATCGTTGGGATGATGGAAAAAAGGGGATACGTCGGTTGGTGCGTTGTCGTGTATGCGGTGCATTATACTTGGTGCAAGCATATCATCTACATAAATTTTCCGAGCAAAAAAGCACTCTGTTTGAAGACTATTACCTGGCGAAAGATGAGCAACAGGCAGATTATCTCAATAGAACCTATACTGGCATACAGTTAGAGCATACTTTAATTCCTGCTTTTCAAGTTCTTAATAAAACAGGAGTATAAAGCCGCTCAACAAATTCCAACTTGTCGAACAGATAAAATTGAAAAGCGGAGGTTTTAACACCTTATGAACAAATTTAAATAAAATGCAAACGGACCGCCTTGAATAGAGGTCCGTTTACATTTTATGCTTTATTGTTATTGTATTGATTATATAGTTTAACCGCTTTTTTGATTTGTGAGCGAACAGAGACAGACAACGCTTGATATTGTTGCTCTCGTTCCAGATAAAACAGATAAACTTCATCGTTATACCATTCAAGGATATTGTCTGCTCTCTTTACTCTTGAAATGGTATCACCGATAACTGCGTCGGAATAGGTAGTGTTTTCCTTTAACCACGATTTGAACAATTCTGTATCTATCATTACCACTGTTCCCCCAATGTCAGTTTTACAGTTTCGGCAACATATTGAGCAAGATTTACAGGAACAGCATTGCCTATCATTTGTTCAACATCGGTCTTACTGCCCACCCATTTGAAATTTTTAGGGAATGTCTGAATTAAAGCACGTTCCGCAGTTGTCAGCGGATGGAGAGTATCAGAAACGGCGCAAGCGTCGTTTGGGTGTCCGGGATAACCTTTCGGAACAGGTCTGTTTACACCTCTCATTGTCGGTGCTGGTTCATCAATGGAAAACACGGCTCGTCTGCTATAATTGCGAGGATGACGGTAATAATACTCAAAACCAAGCGAGTCTCCGAAATACTCTCGCAAGGTCATGGAGTGGTCTGAAAATCTACTCTCAAACATATCCATAGCAAAACCATCTTCTTTTCCTTGCATACCAAAGCAGATAAATCTCTTTCGTTTTTGCGGTGTTCCGCATAAGCTTGCATCAAGCACTATTTCAGTTAAACCGTATCCTGCATTTTTGAAAATTTTACGTGCCGACGCATAGGCATTGCTGTTTCTCGCTCTATCCACATTTTCCATAACAAAGCAAATTGGACGAACTTTGCTGACAATTTCTGCAAATGCATCCGTTAAAATCGCTCGTCCTGCTTCGATTCTTTTTCCTGCATGAGAAAAGTCCTGACACGGTGGACCTCCGATAATCATATCGGGTGCATATTCTTTTATGACCTCAACAGCATTCACTGTGTCGGATAAGTCCATTTTGATAACTGGATGAGTGAAATTTTCCTCATAGCATTTTATCGCTACATCCCACCACTCAAAGGCAGCGACAATTTCAAAACCTTGTTTTTGAAATCCGAGCGATAAACCACCACATCCCGAAAATAAATCGACAATTTTCATTTGAGAGCTTCCCTTTCTCAAAAATATGTGGTATAATAAAATATATAATGCGATAGTTATACCTATCCACATATCATTATAGCACATTTTCAAGTCGGCGTCAATAGTTTGACGTCAATTTGTGGAAAGGAATTTTTTTATGCCATCTGGATTGTTCGGTATTGAAAATTCAAATAGAACGGTAGATAGCCATTGGGGCAAGAATTGTTTTAATTCAAGTTTTCCAACTTCTACCGCTTGTTATATGCTTGCAAATAACATTCCTGCTATATACATACGACTTGACAACATAGATGGACGACTCTGTGTTGTTGCTGATGAAATTCCAATCAATCAAGTTTTTAACTGTGGAGACAAACAACCGGGAGAACTGTATTTTAGTTTTGAATCGGTGTTTGAACCTTATCAGCAGTATTCTTTCGATGCCATTGACGGTATTGACCTTGTTGTGAAAGACACAGACGAAAATTTTCTCGCTCCGTTAGAAGTAAAACTGACCGTTTTACCGACAGACCAAACAAGCAGACAGCCCGAGGATAAATGGGGATGTGAATTAGTTATCCGTTCAGCAACAACATCTTATTGTGCATTGGGTATGTATGATTCTGTCAAAGAAAATGCCCATCATATCCGAGAAATTTTTGAGGAATCTTGTTCTTCCATTCAGATGTGGGACAACGATTTTGAAATGACACACAAAATGCCTACTCTGTGCGAGAGCATTGATACATTCCAGAGAGAATACTACCAACATCAAAAACCACTGCTTATGCAGACCATTTGGAAAACACAAGGGAAGTCGCCGTTATTGGCAGACCAAGCATTTGATGTTGTGGTATGGAGTGATTATGCTTTTTCAAGATTGTTTATTGATGGCGCCGCCGAGATTGCAACCACAATGAGCAGATCCATGAGAGCAACAGCTCGCCTTGCTCGTTGCATCTGGGAGTTGAGCAAATCTGGCAGAATCCGTATGGTTGACATATATCGTCAGATGGCATTTGGAAACCAGACAGATAAAGAATTTGCTATCGGCGGTTCTAAATGGAGACAGTATGTAACTGCTGATAGAATAGTAACACCGATATTACCGAAAACGGTAGTCAATGAAATTATCGAAGAGGGATATATTGAGCGCTTGAGTCCAGAGCGAAGATTTGACCAGACATTATATTTCACTGTTCGCAGATAATCGAAAAGCGGAGGCAAACGCCTCCGCTTTCTTTATGTTAGTAAACATTGATTAGTTGAAGTATCTCTTGAGAAGTCCCTCAAATGCCTTGCCATGGCGGGCTTCGTCGCGAGCCATCTCGTGAACGGTGTCGTGGATAGCGTCAAGTCCTTCAGCCTTTGCGAGCTTAGCAAGCTCGGTCTTACCTGCGGTAGCGCCGTTCTCTGCTTCTACGCGCATCTCGAGGTTCTTTTTGGTGGAATCGGTAACAACTTCACCAAGAAGCTCTGCAAACTTTGCAGCGTGCTCTGCTTCCTCGTATGCTGCCTTCTCCCAGTAGAGGCCGATCTCGGGATAGCCTTCTCTGTGAGCAACTCTTGCCATTGCAAGATACATACCAACCTCGGTGCACTCACCTGTGAAGTTAGCACGGAGACCTTCGATGATCTCGGGGTTTACGCCTTTAGCGATACCAACGGTATGCTCTGCTGCCCAATCAAGAGCGTTTTCTTTAACTTCCTCAAATTTAGCGGCAGGTGCTTTGCACTGAGGGCAAGCTTCGGGAGCTGCATCGCCTTCATGAACGTAACCGCAAACCAAACATCTGAACTTTTTCATAACAATTTCTCCTTCAATATGTAGAATTAATTTTTTTAGATTTTCGCGAGTATTTCTTTCGTGGTAAACTCGCCGCCGCAGACCATATCGAGCGTGACCGCGTCAAGCCTGTTTGCAACCATATCATTTATCTTGAGAAAGATACAGTGAAACACACATTCCGCTTTGTTGTCACCCGCGCGGGCGCACTCGTGATCGGACTCGATACATTTATTTATAGCAAACGGGCCGTCGATGAGCTCGATTATTTTTCGCATGGTAGTCTCTTTCGGATCGGCGCAAAATCTGTATCCGCCGCCGACGCCCTTCTGAGACTCAACAAGCTCTCCGATAAGCAGTTTACGGAGTATCTTGAGCGAAAATCGCTCCGGCACGTTGGTATTTTCCGCGATCGACTTTGCGTCCACGAATTTACCTGAGGAAGCCAGATAGTGCGCTATTCTGAGCGCGTAATCTGCTTCTTGAGTTATCCTCATTTTTTATCCTCCAAACCAGTATACCTTTTTGGTACACATTAATAATACACTATTTTAGTGTATTTGTCAATAGGTTTTTATAAAAAAATCAAAAATTTATTTGAAAAAATATCGAAATTCCGCAAAAAACGCAATAACTGAGTATACTTGCTGCCCAAACGGCTAAAAGCAGACCTCCGTGCTTGGTTTTGTGGCGTATCAGATAAAACGCGGACAGCACGCCGAGTCCGCCGCCGATTGCGCTGAGCAGTACGAACCGCTTTTCGGGAACTCTGCGTGCCTTGGTCTTTGAATGGATCTTGTCTATCGCGGTGATGATAAACGCCACCGAGGACAATATTATTACATAATATGGAAGATAAAGGTTATAATATTCCGCAAACTGTTTCATTCTTTTACCACTATAACGGCAAAATATTCCGCAGTGCTGAATGCCGTACGGGTATATTTTATCTCGCAAATCTCATCTAATTCGGTTATTTTATCTCCATCTGATTTTCCAATATATAAAGTCCTATCGGGGATTTCATCCTTAAAACAGTCCTCAAGAACAAGCCCGATCTTATCAGCGCGGTTTTCGCTCACAAAATACAAAACGCTGACGTCATCGGGGAAAATTCCGCTGTACGGACAATCGGAGTAGTCAAAATCAAGCAGCTCCGAAAAACGGTAGACGTCCATAGACGGATTATTTTCCTCCGGCATACTGCCGATAGTTGTTTCCGGCAATTCCGCCTCGGATTTATCATCTGCAGCACCTATACTTGTCGAGGTATTTACCATATTATCCTCACACTCGGGAGCCATCATATCCCCGTTTTTTTGATCAGACAGCATAAAATTATAAGCCGTGAACACGCACAGGAGCATAGCCGCCGCAGACGCGGCACATATTTTTATGATTTTATTTATAGAGATACTTCGGCGCGGCTCTTTTTTCACGGCGGTCATCACCTTTTGAAGAAGTTCGTCCGGCGCTTCTTCGTGAAGCGACGGGAGCTCTGCCTTTATTTTTTTGATCTCATCAAATTCCGCCGCGCACTCGGGGCAGACTGCAAGATGTTCTTTTACCTGTGCCGGTATTTCGTCGTCATCAAGTCCGGCAATATCCCAAAGCCGCTCTCTAATTTTTTCGCAATCACTCATTTCCGGCACCTCCTTTTATATTAATAGACGGATAATTTCTCATTTTTGTTCCACCTCGCCAAGTAATTTTCGCAAAGCGGAACGCGCACGGTTTATCCTGCTCTTCACAGTTCCTGCCTCGATCGAGAGAAGTTCGGATATTTCCTCATAGGAATACCCTTCGATGTCTCTCAAAGTAATTATTTCTTTGTGTTCTAATGATAGCTGATTTAACGCATTTTTCAGCATTGAAGATCGTTCGGATTTGATTACTGTATCATCCGGAGAATCGCCCGACTCCACGTCGCCTACCTCGGAGAGTTCAAGAGTCGGCGCGGCAGAATTTTCTTTTTTAATATAATCTTTTGCGGCGTTTACCGTGATACGGTACATCCAAGTTGAAAAGCTACACTCAAACCTGAACTTTGGTAACGCGCGCCACGCTTTAATAAACGCTTCCTGCGATACGTCCAGTGCGTCCTCACGGTTTCCGCAAAGCCGTAACGCCACGTTATATACCAAATTCTGATGCTCTTTAACCAGTTTTTCAAAAGACAATTCATCACCGCGAGCCGCCTTTTGAATCAATGTTTTCATATCATCATTCATATTCATCTTATCACTTATTCGATATTATTCAAAAGACTTTTGAGCATCCGCTTGACCTCGTCAAAGCTCTCGGTCCTATTTATCTCGTCACGTAATTTTGCGCTTCCGCGAATACCCTTGAGATACCACGAAAGGTGCTTTCGTGCCTGAAGAACGCCCACGCCTTCGCCCTTGTCCTCAATTATGTAAGAAAGATGCTCAAGCGCGGTGTTGATGCGCTCCTCTGCGGTCGGCGGCGTGTATTCTTTACCTTCAAACGCGGCGATCAGCTCAGAAAAAATAAACGGATTTCCAAGCGCACCTCGAGCGACCATGATTCCGTCACATCCGGTCTCATCAAGCATAGACATCGCGTCAGACGCGGAATATACGTCTCCGTTTCCGATGACGGGAACGCTGACCGATTCCTTGACCGCACGAATAACCGATCGGTCAGCCTTGCCGGAGTACATCTGCACGCGGGTACGTCCGTGAACTGCAATCAGCTTCGCCCCCGCTTGTTCGGCGATTTTAGCCACCTCCACTGCATTGATACTTTTTTCATCCCAACCTGCGCGGATCTTAACGGTGACCGGTATGCCAGACACCTCGCGTACCGACTCCGACACTGCGCGTACGATGTCGCCGATCAGTTCGGGAGTTTTTATCAGCGAGCTTCCCTCTCCGTTAGAAACGATCTTGTTGACCGGGCATCCGCAGTTGATGTCAATAGCGGCAGGAAGCGGCGCGCCGGCGTCAGAAAATTCCCCCGCGGCTATGCGTCTTGCGGCAAGCGCCATGAATTTCGGATCGCTTCCGAAAAGCTGTATCGCTTCGGGCGCGTCGTATTCGGTTATCTTGGCAAGAAGCGGCGTTTTTTTGTCACCGTAAAATATCGCCTTTGCCGAGATCATCTCGGACACGGTGTACTCCGCGCCGAAAGCACGGCATACTCGTCTGAAAGCGTAGTCCGCCACTCCTGCAAGCGGTGCAAGCATTATTCCGTGTTTTAGTTTGGTGCTTCCTATCTGAACTGACATCTCAATACCTCAAATCAATACTGCGGGCACAAGTGTCCCATGAGAATATATTATAATAAATGATTTACGTAAGTGTGAATAAAGGTCAAATTTTGCAAATAATTATTTTTGAGTAAAAAATTTTTTATTCTTTTTAAAAAAAGTCTTGACAAAACGTTCCTGTTTTGCTATAATATTCGTGTTGCAAAACATAGCGGAATTGTGTAACGGTAGCACGACAGACTCTGACTCTGTTTGTTGGGGTTCGAAT
>CAZGHD010000055.1:0-12433 GCA_964525525.1 uncultured Lachnospiraceae bacterium
CCTTCGGTAAAAATCCTATTTCATCCTTCAGCGGAACCTACGACGGCGGCGGTTATGCTATAAGTGATCTTAAAATAGAGAATTATGATGAAACCAATGGCCTTTTCGGATTGCTTTTCGGAACGATAAAAAACGTCAACGTTAAAAACTGTGACGTGTCGGTGTCCTTTATTTATGCAGGGGACGGTCTTTGCGGCGCTATTGCAGGGCGGATCTATGCAAGCGGTAAGGTTATCGGCTGTTCCGTTTCCGGAAAGATATATGCCCGTACGAATAGTTCTAATACCGAAAAATATATCGGCGGAATTGCGGGAGTTAATCAGGGTGAGATCAAAGACTGCGTAAACTCAGCAACTATTACGATAGGTGTCGGCGGAGCATCTGATATGTATGCCGGGGGCATCGTCGGAAATAATAACGCAACCGTTGAAAATTGCTGTAACGAGGGTAAAATAGAGGTGCTTGAAGGCAGAAATGTACTTGCCGCCGGAATAGCCGCGATAAACTTCGGTACGGTTTCTTCGGTAAAAAATATTGCTGACGTTTATTCTGTCAATTCTCTTACTTACGAGGGATATAGATCTGATTCATATGCTGCGGGAATTGCGGCGTATAACAAGGGTACGGTATCGTATGCGGAAAACAGCGGACTTATCAAAGCGGAAAGCACTGCGGATAATGCGGAAGCGGGCGGAATTACCGCGTATACCGGCGGCTCGTATTCGGACGTTGATGCGGGATATACCGTTGAAAAATCAAAAAATTCGGGCGAGGTTATTGCTCGCAGTACCGCAGGAGAGAGCCGCGCGGGCGGTATTACGGGTACTTGCTATAAAGATTCTTACGTGCGTTACTGCTGTAATACAGGAAACGTCTGCGCGGCAGAAAATAAGCTGTATAATCTCGCTATCGCAGGCGGAGTCGCAGGATGTCTCATGTACGGTACGATGATGCAGTCCTGCAATCACGGAGACGTTACCGTATCGGCAACTCAGTACGATGCGATAGTCTGCGGCGTTGCTAATACTACCTCTGCTGTTATGGTTGATTGCTATAACGACGGTGACGTATACGTAAACAACACCCCCGTACGTTACAGTTACGGCACGGGAGCAGGCATTTTTAAGGACAGTGATACAACTTGTATCAACTGCTATAATTTGGGAAATATATCTGCCAAATACAGTGCGAACAGGCGTTACGGTCTTTACGGTCTTAACGGCGGAAAGGACAGAAACTCTGTATATAACTGCTTTACTACCTGTGCAGTAAACACCCAGGCAAAATACGTAATGACAGCGGAACAGGCAGTTCTCAAGGAGACCTACACCGGATACAATTTTGAAAGCGTTTGGGACATAGACCCCGCACTAAACGGCGGCCATCCGTATCTGCGTAATATCCCGGGTGAAAACGATCCTGGCTGGTATACTGCTCCCGAAGATATAGTTTCGGTTACGGGAGTAAATATCTCAAATAAATATTTGACCATGAAATTAGGTCAGACGGTCAAACTCATAGCTAACGTGATTCCGGAAAATGCAAAAAATCGGAAAATAACCTGGAGCTCCTCAAATAAAAACAAAGTTGCCGTCGATCAAACGGGACGTTTGACTGCCGTTGCATCCGGATATGCCGTTATATACGTTACTACTGCCGACGGTTCATACAAAGCAAGCTGTACGGTAACGGTGCCCGGTAAAACTCCGTCATTCTCGGGAGGCTCGGGAACGGCTGCGGATCCTTATCTCATTGCTACGGCGGAGGATCTCGTGAACGTCGTGTACAAAACTTCTGCCTATTACAAGCAGATTGCCAATATATCTATGGAGGGTACCGAATTTATTCCGATAGGTAACGAAGTCTATCCTTTTAGCGGAAATTACGACGGCGATGGATTTAATATCTCAGACCTGACACTTAAAGCAACAGACACAAATAAGCATCTTGGAATTTTCGGATATTCAAGCGGTACTGTAACGAACGTTAAACTGAAAAACATAACTATCGAGAATAATTCTTCGAGCGGAACTATTTACAGCGCGGGACTCGTTGCATATAACACCGGAACTGTAAAAAACTGCCACGTTAACGCTGACGTTTCCTCACTCGCAAGCGGTGAGCGAAATAACGCCTACGCGGGTGGCGTAGTGGGATATTCTACGAAACTTATTGAAAGCTGTTCGTTCTCCGGCACCGTTTTTGCTGACGTTGCGTATCTTGACTGTTTCTCTTACGTCGGTGGAATATTAGCTTACGGAGCTGGGGTTATAGCTTCGCAGAATTATGGAGACATCAGCGCAAAGGGAGACTTTGCGTGTGACGTTTACGCGGGAGGAATTGCAGGATATTCAAGCGGACAGATTTCCCGTTGCTACAACGCCGGATCGATCAGGGCGGAGTATTCGCGCCGTTCTTTTGCCGGCGGTATTTCCGGGCATAACTATTCAAACGTTTCGTCGTGTAAAAACGACGGTGAGGTATACGCTTCAACCTCATTTAATGAGGATAACGACGATCTGTATTCTCTTGCGGGAGGTATAAGTGCAAGCAACTACGGTAACGTCAATTATTGTAAGAACTACGGCACGGTTCACTCTGCGAGTACGTCGTCTCACGCATATGCAGGAGGAATAGTGGGATACAACAATTCCTCTGCATATCTTCAGTCTTGTAAAAACTACGGAGACGTTAAGGCGGGATCTTTGGGCGGAGAAAGCCGTGCAGGCGGTATCGCATCTTCATCCTATAAAAACAGCGTCGTAAGATACTGCTGTAACAACGGAAACGTGGAAATTTACGATAACCCGTATTATTGGCTTGGAAGCGCGGGCGGTGTTGTTGCAGTACTGCAGTACGGAACGGTTACGCAGTGCTGTAATCACGGAGACGTTACTATTGATTCCTCCGCATACGAGCCGTACGGTTGCGGAATTGCCGGTTTCGCAGACGCAACCTTGACCGATTGCTACAGCGACGGAGACGTTATTTCAAAATTCAGATACAATGAATCATATAACAAAGGTATGATTTGCGGTATCGGGGACGGTTGGGGGACTCCGCTGAAAAACTGTTATTTTGCCGGAGAACTTGTTCTGAAAAGCGGTTCATCCAGTCGTTACGGTCTTATATGGACTAACGGTCAGGGCGGTAACTCGATGACGGGTTGTTATACCTTAAACCTTTACAGCAGTACGGAGAGCGCAAACAAGATAACTGCCGAGGCATCCAAACTGCAAGCTACGTACAGCGGATATGATTTCGCAAGCGTTTGGGGAATCGATCCTAACGTAAACGAGGGACGTCCGTATCTTTGCAATATCCCGTCGGATAGTTCGTCCATGTGGTATAGCGGAAGTGAGACACAGACTTCGCTTGAAGGTCACGTCGGCGGCGATTGGGTTGTAACGACTGAACCCACCTGTTACGCAGAAGGCGTCAGACAGATAACGTGCGTTACCTGCGGAAGAGTACTCAAGAGTGAGGCTGTATCCAAGGTTGACCATAAATTCGCTGACTGGGTGGTATCTGTCGAGCCGACGTGCGAAAGCAGCGGCGAAAAATACAGATACTGTGAAGTTTGCGATGAGCATGAATTTTATTTGCTTGAAATGCTCGGCCACGATCTCGTACATCACGAAGCAAAAGCTCCTGCTTGTACTGAGATCGGTTGGGGCGCATACGATACTTGTCAAAGATGTGATTATACAACTTACGAAGAACTGCCTGCCAAAGGACATAACTGGAGTGATTGGACTATAGTAAACGCTCCCACATGTACCGAAAAGGGTGAGGAATCCCGCTCCTGTGCTTGCGGTGAGAAAGAAAGCAGGGAAGTTGACGCTCTCGGTCACGATCTTGTAAATCACGAGGCCAAGGAGCCGACTTGTACCGAGATTGGCTGGGAAGAGTATGAATCTTGTAACAGATGCGATTACACAACGTATAAGGTAATTCCGGCTAAAGGACATTCTTATGAATCTGCCGTAACTCTGCCAACCTGTACCGAGCAGGGTTATACTACTCATACCTGTGCCTGCGGAGATAGTTACGTTGACTCTTACGTCTCCGCGAAAGGTCATTCTTTCGGCGAGTGGACGGTTGTAACCGCTTCTACTTGTACCGAAAAGGGAGAAGAAATCCGCTCCTGTGCTTGCGGCGAGAAAGAAAGCAGGGAAGTTGATGCTCTCGGTCATGATCTCGTACATCACGAAGCAAAGGCTCCGACCTGTACCAATATTGGCTGGAATGCATACGATACCTGTCAAAGATGCGATTATACAACTTACGAAGAACTGCCGTCTAAAGGACACAATTATGAGCCTGTAATAACTGTACCGACTTGCACCGAACAGGGGTATACCACGCATACCTGTCACTGCGGACACAGCTATATTGACTCTTATACATCCCCTGCGGGACATAGTTACGGCGATTGGACGATAATCAATCATCCCGTTTGTGAGTACGACGGAGAGCAGCGTAGAGACTGCAAAAACTGCGATCATTATGAGACGGAAGTACTCAAAAAACTCGGGCACGATCTTAAACGTCACGAAGCGAAAGTTCCTACTTGCACCGAGGCAGGTTGGGAGGCTTACGATACCTGCTCAAGATGTGATTATCATACCTTCGCTATGTTGCCGGAGACGGGACATAACTACGAAAGTACCGTCACCCCTCCGACCGATACCGAGCAAGGTTACACGACTCATACCTGCTCGCAGTGCGGTGACAGCTACGTTGACAGTTATACCGATCCTCTTTATCGTAGGGGCGATCTGAACCGCGACGGCTCGGTCGATATTGACGACGTTCTTCTGTGCCTTGATCTTGTTTTCGTCACCCCGACAAAAGAACAACTCAAGTTAGCCGACTTCGATGACACCGGCGTGATCGACGTCGACGACGTTCTGATCTGCCTTGAACTTTGCTTTGATGTTTAATAACGTAAAAAAGGACGAAATTTCGTCCTTTTTTATATTCTTTTTAATAGAAACTCGTAAAAATCTTCTGCGTATATTGAACGCGGAAGTCTATCGTGAAGTTCCATTATCAAATCCCTTTGGCAAGAGGGGCTTGAAATGGGGATAAGTATAAGATTTTCATTTTGCAGACTGCCCCACGAATATTCCGGCCAAAATGCTATACCCGCACCCATACTGATTATGTTTTGCACGGCGGTTGGAGAATCTGATTCAAACAATATTTTGGGATTAAATCCTGCGTCAGAGCAGAATTTTTTGCATAATGCGCCGAACAGGCGTGTGTTTGAAAGCATGATGAAATTTTCGTTTCTTACGTCGCTCAAATCAACAGAGGGTAATTTTGCGTATTTTGATTCTTTGGGCACTGCGAGATAAATTCTTTCTTTTTTTACACAACGCTGAAAATGATTTTTGGAGTCGTCATATTCAATCCCGTTTGTTGTTATCAAAATGTCACAGTCATATTTTAACTCGTTTTGTTCAAAATCAAATATAACGTCAGGATTACTTTTTCTGTATTCCATAATCGTGTTTATTACAAATGATGACGCGGCTAAAATGTTCAGCTTTACCGTTTTTGTAATGGAATTTTTCAGCTGCTCCATTTCTACGGCGAGATTGTCAAATTCGGGTAGTAATACGTCAAGCCGCTGTTTTAATCTTTTGCCGAACTCTGTCAGGATCACTTTTCTTCCTTGATGCTTAAAGAGAGGAACGCCAAGTTCTTGTTCAAGAGAGTGGATCGCTTGCGTCAGTGACGGCTGTGATATATGCAAAACTTCAGCCGAGCGTGTGATATGTTCAAGCTGTGCTGCCGTGTAAAAATACCTTAATTTTTGTATCTCCATAGTATCTCCAATATATAGTTTAATCCTATCAATTTAATAAATATTATATATTTTACTTTTGTATTTGTCAAGTGTATAATATATTGCAGGAGGTATTGTTATGCAGATATTTGAAATTATTATGCTTATATGTTTTGGGTTATCGTGGCCTATTTCGGTGTACAAGAGTATAAGATCAGGGTCCACTAAGGGAAAAAGCGCGGTGTTTATGATTGCTATCATCATCGGATATATTTCCGGTATAATCGGTAAAGTGGTAAATGATCAGATCACCTACGTAGTAGTGCTTTATTGCATAAATTTAGTAGTTGTGTGTATAGACCTTGGACTATATTTTCTCAACGCCAAGCGTGAGAAAAAATCGATGGCTTCTATATGAAAAACATCCCCGTCGAGTGAAGCGGGGATGTTTTTTCTTTATTCAATAATAAATTTTCCGAACGAATCGGGGCGGTGGAAATCGGGAAAGTCTGACGCTACTTCGTTCCACATTCCGTAGTGCTCGTTACCGTTGTCGGCACATTCTGTTTTATAGAAGTTGCCGCCGAAGGTGAAGCCGGAGACAAAGAGCTCGTCCGTCATCGTTTTGCCGTAGAATTTTTCCAGCTTTTCGAGAGGGAGCTCAATGGTGAGAGTCCATTTGCCATCTTCAACTTCAGGTGTAGCTTTTATCATTTCGCTTAAAGAAATGATTTCATCAGCAGGAGTGTGATCGTCTCTTGACGCGCCGATTCCAACGTACAGCGCGCCTCCCGAGTTAGCTTCGATATTCATATATCTTTCGCCGTCAAAGGTTACGAAAAATTCCATACAGCTGTCAAGACAAGCGGGATCGCCGTACTTTGAGTATCTGGTAAAAGGATCTGACTCAATCGCGGTCATACGGCAGATAAATCCGTAGTCGTTTACGTACACGAGCTGGGCGTAAGCCTCGGTTTCATCACACTCTACCCACTTGTATGTGTCAATAGCTACTGCAGGAACTGCGTACCAGTCTATTTCTTCTACCGTGTTTACGGTCTTTACCTTGTACACGTTCACCCCGTTTTCGGCTTCGTCTGTAAATGAGATTTCGGATACCGTATCAGCGGCGGTGGTGTCGGATACCGTTGTGTCGGCGGAAGTGGTGTCACCCGATGGCTCGGTGTTTTCCGAACAAGCTACAAAAACGAGCGAGGCGAGAACGAGGATCGTAAACAAAATCAGTGTTCTTCTTTTCATGATTTTTCTCCTTTAATAATTTATTTCAATAATTATAGGTTCTGAGGGGAGTGCGTCTATCGGGATGTTACGGATGTGCAAGCATTTTTCTTTTGCTATGCCGCTTGCGGGATCGGTATGGCAGGGAAGGAGCTCAAGCGTTACGTCAAGCTCAGTATCGGTATTTAACAGTCTGACTTTTTTGGGAATGGACGGGTAGGACAGGCAGATCACGCCGGTTGATACCGTGCCGTCGCAGAAAACGAAATAACTCTTTCCGTTCTTTTTTATCGGTATACATTCACCTGCGCCGCGCATTCTGTAGTCAAACGTGTCAGCTTCGTGGCATTCAAGAACGCCTTCCGTTGACCTGTACCATCGTCCGATGGCGTTGATTCTTTGTTCCTGCTCGGGATCGATCAATCCTTTTTCGTCGGGACCGACGTTGATCAGAAAGCTGCCGCCTTTTGCCATGGTTTTGCAGATCGAGCGCAGGATATATTTTTGAGAATAAAAATCGTCGTTTGATCTGTATCCCCAGCTTAACGCGCTGAGAGAATTGCAGGATTCAACCATAGACGGATATTGCTCGGGATTGCCGGAAGCGTCGTATTCACGCTCGGGCGTTGAAAAGTCTCCGGCATCAAAACCGCGGTTGTTTATAAAAATACCGGGCTGCAGACTTCGCGCCAGCTCGTTGAAGCTGCTGTCCTCGATCTTTGGCGGTATGTCCCAGAAAAGGGTGTAGATCTTTCCGTAGTTTGAAAGAAGCTCGGTTATCTGAGCCTTTACGTATTTTTTATATATTTCGAAGTCGGAATTTTCCTTGTTTTTCGCGCACCACTGATGCGTTGAAAGGGGATTATAGCCGTGCTCGTGATGCCAATCGGGTAGGGAATAGTAAATGGATAACGCTATTCCGTGCTTTTCGCAGGCATCTGCAAGCATTTTCAGAACGTCCTTTTTATAAGGCGTGTTCATTATATTGTAGGTTGTATACTTTGTGTCCCACATACAGAATCCGTCGTGGTGCTTAGCCGTAAAGCAAATGTATTTCATTCCCGCTTCTTTTGCCATGATCACCCATTTTTCGGGATCGTATTCTGCGGGGTCAAAGCGCATGGCTGCCTTTTCGTATTCTTCACGCGCGATACCGTATCTTGCCTGTGCCTGCTCGTGCAAAGCAAAGGATGCGTAAGGCCCCCAATGTATAAAAAGACCGAGTTTGTTTTCGTGTGTCATTTTCTGCCTCGTATTTGGTTTATTAAGAATATTATAGCATATTCTTTTGAAAAATCAAGCGCAGGGTGATAAGAGTTGACACTTTACGTGTTTTTATAGTATAATAAATGTGCTGAAAAAGCTTTACTGCTGTGATAAGAAATGATAAAAGGCGTAGAAGCCGAAGATCTTTCGGAATAATAATCGGTTTACAACACAATCGAAAGGAATATTACATGCCACCGCTTAACCTATTGATAAAGCCGGTATCGTCGCTTTGCAATATGCGTTGTGAGTATTGCTTTTACAAGGATGTGTCGGAGAATCGCACCGCCCGCTCTATGGGGATGATGAGCCTTGATACGCTGGAGACTGTGATAAGGCAGGCTTTTGAATACGCTGATAACTTCGTCAGTTTTGTATTTCAGGGCGGAGAGCCTACACTGGCGGGACTTGATTTTTACAGAGAACTGATCTTGCTTCAGCGCAAATATAATACAAAAAATATTAAAGTAAACAATTCCATACAGACAAACGGCTATATTATTGACAATGAATGGGCGAGATTTTTTGCCGAAAACGGATTTCTTGTCGGCCTTTCGCTTGACGGTACCAAGGAGGCGCACGATTCTCTCAGAGTGGACGAAAAAGGTCAAGGCACTTTCACCCGCACGGTCAAGGCGGCTGATATTTTGCAAAAAAACGGCGTTGATTTTAATATCCTTTGCGTTGTGAACAATTTTGTGGCAAGGTATCCCAAAAAGGTTTACGATCAATTAAAAAAATACAAGTACGTACAATTCATCGCTTGCCTCGATCCCGTTGACGGCGAAAAAACACGGTTTTCATTGTCAGAGGATAGATATGCAAACTTTCTCAAACAGACGTTTGACTTATATTATGCTGATTTTATGAGTGGAAATCCCGTTAGTATCCGCAATTTTGATAACTATATCGGTATTCTTTTGGGACAGCCTCCCGAAAGCTGTGCTATGAATGGATTTTGCACCTGCTATTGCGTTATTGAAGCCGACGGAAGCGTATACCCCTGTGATTTTTACGTGTTCGACGAGTGGAAGCTCGGAAACGTGCTTGAAAATACTTTTGGCGAAATGATCGGGTCGGGTACTGCCAAGAATTTTGTAGAAAAGTCTAAGTTTGTTTGTGATGAATGTAAAAGCTGTCAATATTATAATCTTTGCCGCGGCGGATGCCGCAGGGAAAGGGAGCCTTTTACAGACGGACATCCTATATTGAACAGGCACTGCCAAGCCTATCGGAAATTTTTTGCCGATAGCGCGGGGAAAATGCTTGATATGGCACGGCGTGTGTAATAAATAAAAACGTATAACCGGAGGAAATAATAATGGAAAAGACTATTAGGGTAGGAATTTTCGGACTTGGCCGCGGAAGTACCTTCTATGAAGGAATAAAGAACAACGGCGGTGAAGTTGTTGCGATATGTGACAAGTCGGAATACTCTGTGAAAAAAGCACTCAGCGTTCTTGGTGACGTCGCGGCATACTATGATTTTGACGAATTTATCGAGCATCCTATGGACGCTGTTATCCTGTGTAACTATTTTCACGAGCACGCTCCGTACGCTATACGTTGTCTTGAAAAGAATATTCACGTAATGAGCGAGTGTCTCAGTAACGCTACTATGGCTGAAGGCGTAGCACTTGTACGCGCGGCCGAGAAGAGTTCCGCGATATATATGTTTGCCGAAAATTATCCATATATGCTGATAAATCAGGAGCTGAAAAAGATAAAAGACAGCGGCACTCTTGGTAAGATTCTATACGCCGAGGGTGAATATAACCATCCGTTTAACAACAGTAACGGCACCGTCGGTCTCCGACCTTTCGAAAAACACTGGAGAAATCATTGCCCTCGTACGTACTATATGTCGCACTCGCTCGGTCCGCTGATGAATATTACCGGTGCTATTCCCAAGCGCGTTACCGCAATGCCTGTGTTTGCTCCGCTCTCTGACGAATACATTACCGCCAACAGCGTAGGCGACCGGGGCGCAATAGTTACTTGCTTAAACGACGATGATTCTGTTTTCAGACTTATCGGTTGGTCGGAGTTCGGTGCTCACGGATCTACCTACCGTATCTGCGGCGAAAAAGGCCAGGCAGAGAACGTTCGCGGTGACAGCGAAAAAATAATGCTTCGTTATAACAAGTGGGATATTCCCGAAGGCAAGGAAGAGATAAACTTTTATGCGCCGGAAAAATACGGTGTATATCTTGAAGGCGAGGGACACGGCGGAAGCGATGTGATTGAGACAGCGTTCTTCTTAGACCACATCAGAAACGGAACGAAGCCCGAATTTGACGTTTATTTTGCAACCGTTAACTCATCCGTCGCAATTTTGGCACATAGAAGCTCTCTTGAACGAGGAATTCCGTACGATATTCCGGATTTTCACCTTGAAGAAGACCGCGTGAAATACGAAAACGACACGCTTTCTCCTTTCTATTACAGCGACGGAAGAGAGCCTACAATGCCGTGCTGTTCTCATCCCGACTACAGAGTGTCTGAAAAACAGCTTGAAGGTTATAATAAAGCAGTAATTGAACGCGATAAGAAAAGGCAAGCTGAACTGGACAACAACTTTGCTAAATAAGCTCAAATAAAATGAAAGTTATACAGCATAGCCGTGCTTAACAAGCTTGATAAAGCAAAAGCGGAGCTATCCCACTAAAGGATAGCTCCGCTTTCGGTTATTTCTTTTTGTGTTTGTTTTTGTGAGTTTGGATCTTTTTATCAATACTTTCTTTCGCCGTTTCGATTATCTCGTTTCCCTTGAGGCGCAGGCGTTCTTTATTCTTTTGGATAAATCCGCGAAGCTGCTTTTTGTGCGAACACAGCTTTTCACTGCAGTTTTTGCAGGAAATGCAGGAGTTCGTGTTTTCTGCGAAGCGTTCGGGATGGAGGCGGAGCGTTATTTCCCAGCGGAGAAGCAAAATAATCGAAAGAGCGAGTAGCGACCACGTATATACCGAGGGAATGAATACGTACGGCGTGAACATCATAGCGAAATCCCAGTTGTAGATGCGGCAGTCACAGCAGCATCTGTTTTTCATAAACCAAGTCTGAAACGGGCAGAAAAACAGAATACAGATCATGTCGCATACTCCGTACGTGAAGCTGATGAGAATAAGTATGCCTTGATCGATAAATTTTGCGTAGTAAAGAAGTCCGATAACGGCGTTCAGCGCAAGCCAAACTATCACAACCGTGAGAGTACGTTTCGGGGAGATGAGATGCGGTTTTTCTTCCCCGGTCGGGCGGTAGTTTCTTGCAAACTGCTTTTGACACCCGGGACTTTCGATCTTAGACGGAAAAAATCTCAATAACATTTCCACTGCGTAAACTATCCATATAACTCCGAGTATCCACGGCAATTCATCGTAACCGTCAAATGCCTCACTCTGATTTGTCAGACGGTGAATAATATAAAAAACCAACGCCGTAATAAGCAAAAGAGAACGGGCGATCAGTTTTATATAGTGCATTTTTGATGTGTTTGACATTGTTTTAGTTTTTGTGTTCATTTTACCTCTAACTCGCGAAGAGAATATAACCAAAAAGCACTTGCTTACGCAAGTGCTTTTTCCTGCGTAAGAACGACAAAACGGTGCAAAATCAAGGGAAGAAAAGCAATTTGATGCGTAAACTCTACTTAGAGTAGGTGTATGTCATAAAACCATCGATCCAATATGTTCGATTTAAGAGTTTAGGCTTTCTAAAACGAATTACCTTGATAATACGAAATTTGTCCGGTCGCAAACAAAAACCATCTTTGGTTTTTAGCCTTTCCGCTCCTCAGTTGCAAGCGCTTTGGAATCGTAAATACCGATATTAAAGTAGTGTATATGATCAGCCTGCTTTGTAAAGAACAAATGAATAAGTTTGTAGTAAATCATCTTGTGTTCTCCTTGGCGGTATTTATTGAGGAGATAAGCATAACACGAATACTTGTACAAGCTGAATCCAGTGCTTTATATTCTGCTTCGGATATATAATTCGTTCTATAAAGAAGCTCAAGCCAATATCCGGTTTCGTTTGCTTCCTTTAAGGCAATTTGTAGTTTTGCAATAAAGTCGGCTTTTCCGTGGGCATACTGAGCTTCACGGATGTTTGCGCCGATGGATGTGCCACTTC
>CAZGHD010000056.1:0-12430 GCA_964525525.1 uncultured Lachnospiraceae bacterium
GGGGCGTCGAGGACGTCGCCCCCTACAACGGTAAAGCAACATTCTGCCGTATCGCGATTTGTTTCAACATTAAAGAGATTTTGTAACAAAGAATATGGGATAAATATTTGGCAAAGAGGTTTTAATGACCATATTATTCGTAATCAACATGATTTTGAAGAGCACCTGAAATATATCCACGAAAACCCGCTGCGTTGGTACTATGACGAATTATACGCGGAAGAATAGCATATGCGCGAAGTGAATAAAGAGAACCGACAGAATTACTCTGTCGGTTCTTTTTCCTATATTACGCCTCGGTCTTCGGCGGGATAGCTTCGATGGGATCCTGCCACTCGGCAAGCTCGAGCTGGGGCTTAAACTTGGGAGCCGCCCAGCGGATAGCGTTTTTGATAACCTTGATGACGTTCTCGTTGTGGTAGCTCGGGAGAGACTCGTGGCCGGGATGGAAGTAGAAAATCTTACCGAGACGGCGCTTGAAGGTGATACCGCCGCGGAACACGTTACCGCCCTTGAACCAGCTGATGAAAACTATCTCATCAGGGGTGGGAATGTCAAACAGTTCGCCGTACATTTCCTCCTCGTCAAGCTCGAAGTGAAGCGGAACACCCTCTGCGATGGGGTGGGCGGGATCAATAGTCCAGATGTGAACGTTCTCGCCGGGGCACTCTCTCCAGGTCAGGTGACAGCTGGTGCCGAGAAGACGGCGGAAAGGAAGGGATCTGTGCGCGGAGTGAAGGGGAATAAAGCCCATACCTTCAAGCACGCGGTCGCAGACCTTGTCAACTACCGCGGGATTTACGTCGTCGTGCAGGCAGTGACCCCACCATACAAGTACGTCGGTGTTGTCAAGGAGCTCGTCGGACAGACCGTGTCTCTCGTCCTGATGAAAATGAGCGGTGGTTATCTCAAAATCGTCTTCAGCGAGCTTTTCTTTGAGGAAAGTGTGAATACCGCCGGGATATATGCGCTGACCGATGTCCTCGGTCTGCTCGCCGTCGTATTCGTTCCAGATTGTAACTCTTATCATAATAAACCTCCTGGTTATATAGTTTTTATTTATCGGATATTTTTATCCGTTTTTTGTTTTTTCGGTAATTACCACCGCCTGAGATCCCATTGATGCAAAGCTGATCTCAAGGTCGGCGCGCGGAACCGCGGTGGTGGGCTCGTTCTTTAGCGGGTTGCAAACGTAATAGTTTTCCGAGTCGTAGCCGATAAGCATAACGCAGTGCTGATTTTTCGGGTAGAGGTACACGTTTTCGCGGTCGTAGCTAAGCCACTGGTACACCTCGTTGACCGCGGAATAATCCTGCGTTACCCAGATAGCGACGGGCACGTTTGAGTCTATAAAGTTTTCGCACAGCGCACCGAGAGTCGCGCCGGACACGTTTTGCGCGGAGTGCGATCTGTTTGCGAGATAGGAACTAAGCGCGTTTACGATAACGGGGGAAAAGCATCCCCAGCCGCCCTTTTCGGACGCAGGATCGCCCGCGTACATCTTCTCTGGGTCGGGACCGAAGCGGGTGCCGAATCGGTTTTTGATCTCGCCCTTTTCAAGGTGAGAGTCTATAAATTCTTGTTTTCCGACGTCGTATCCCGCGTACTTCAGCAGCATTACCGCAGATACCGCCTCACATCCGTTCGGATAATCGGGGAGCTGTGAGATATGCTCGGCTTCGAGAATTTTTAACTTTGAACGCTGTTCGCCGAAGTCGGATTCTTCAAGATACAGCATTATCTGCGAGGTGGTAAGCGAGACGGGGTAGTCGAAAACTACTCGGGACATACTGTCGTAATACAGGCGGCACAGCGTTTCAAAATTATATCCGTCTTCGTACGTTCCCGAGTCAAGCAGCTCGCGTGCTTTTGCGGTTACGTTGTCTATAAACTGCCGCTTGATATTTTCCCACTCGGGGTCGGTGTAGCTCTCGCTTTCAACACTTTCCTCATACTCATACGGGTTTCTTACGTATACGGGGCCGTTATCCGTATATATCACGCCGTAATTCATAGTAGGCTGCCATTCGCGGGAATAGTCTGCGAGGGCGGAAATATGTAAGATCAAGTCGTCCTTTGACATGACCAGGTCGTCCTCGTCCTCGGTTATCTCGGTGACCTTGCGTATCTCTCCGGTAAACAGGAAATACCCGAAATCAAATCTTGCACTGAGCTCCTTGAACGTGTTGTAATAATACGCGCACACGTCTGCAGTATTTAGCTCGTTTAACCGATGATAGTAGAATATCGAGCTGCCGGTATACACCACGTTGCCCTTTGAGAACAGCATTCCGACTATTTTTTCGGCTTCGCTATAGGCGTAGATCTTGTCTTCGTCACCTATCTCGGGCTTTTGTTCTTCGCCGAGCTTCAGATTACGCAGGAAATAATTGTCCGAAAAGATTATGTTTTTTGAGAATTGATTCAGCCGCATCTGGCTGAAATACGCCGCCGAAACGAAGGCGATCAAAACCGACAGAATTATTATTATCACCGAAAGGATAATGACCACTGCGTTCGGTTTCATTTTGGCTTTACGTGTATTTTTCATTTTCAGTCCTCCCGTCAGGGTGAGTTCTTTATGAGGTCGGACTTAAAGAGTCGATTTTACAGAGATATTTTATTGTGATTAATGTTTTTTGCAAGCTCGGATTCACGCTTCTGACAGGTGAAAAGGAGAATTTGTCTGCCGTTTTCTGCGAGCTCGTCAAACAGCTCAAGCACCGAGGTGAGGCGTCCGTCGTCAACACGCGCGAAGGTCTCGTCAAAGAACATCGGCGGGATCTCTGATCGGTAGAGCAGCTCCATCAGAGCCAGACGCAGAGAAATATAAGTCAGGTCGCGCGTGCCTGAGGAGAGATAATCGGTCTCTCTCGTGATGCCGTCGATGCGGCAGGAGAGGTTAAGCCCGTTGTCAACGCCGAGGCGGTCGTATTTTCCGTCGGTCATTTTGGACAGCATTTCGCAGGCGGAGGAATTGAGCTTGGGGGATAGCCCGGTGCGGAGGGACACGCCTGCCGCGGCGAGTGCCTCCTCGGCGAGGGTGTACGCGTCGTGACGGAGGGTGAGATCCTCTATTTTTTTGTCAAGCTCGGATACCTTTGCGGTCATTTCCGCAGGATCGCCGGACACTGCCGACAGCGCGGCGAGGCGTTTTTGCTTTTCGCCTAACTTTTCGGTGAGCGCCGCAGAGGAGGAGATCAAAAATTCTCTTTCGCGGCGGAGCGCGGTGAGATTTATCTGCGAGAGAGCTTCCAGATCCGCGCCCTCAAGCTGGCGGCGGATCTCTTTTTCGTTTAAGTTTTCAAGCGGTTCACGAGCCGCTCCGAGCGCGGATATGTGACGCTCCAGCTCGGTCTCAAGCTCGTTTTTGCTTGCTATTCTGTTCTCGAGCTGTTCTTCCAGCGTGGAAATGCCCTCGGGGGAGAGATCGTCTGTTGAAAGTCCGAGCTCTATCAGTGCCGCGGCGAGAGCCTTTGCCGCGTCGTTATGGCGCTCGCGCGCATATTCTGCAGACATTTTTGCCTCGGAAATCTCGGTGCGCTTGCGTTCTTTTATCTTTTCAAGATCGAAAAGAGTGTCAAGACAGTGGGAATAGTCCTGCGGACGCACGCCGCCAACGCGGGCAAGTGCGTGTTTAACGTAGGAACGGTGGCGCGCCTTGACGATAAAGCAGGTGATACTGATAGCCGCGAGCAGAAACGCGCCGAGGCAGATTCCGTAACCTATCATGCGGTCAACGAAGTACGCCGCAACGCCGAGACCTATCGTGAGGAGCGCGAATATCAGGGTGAGCACCGCTATTCCGGTAAGCGAGCCTGCACGGCGGTTGTGGCGATAGAATTTTTCTTCAGCCGTGTCTCTGCCGCCCATTTTGTAAATTTCGGTAACGTACTCGTCAGGCTCGGTGCTTGCAAGACCGCCGAGCGCACCTTCAAGCTTTGCGTTCGCCACGTCGGACGCGTTTTTGGTGAGGGAAAAGTCCTTTGAGCGTGCGCGGAGATTGCCGAGCATTTCGGCTTCTTTTTCTCCGCAGCCAAGCTCGGCGAGGCGAGCCTTCACATCCGCTATCTTTTTCTCGTGTGCGTGCACTATGTCAAACCGCTTTGACGCGGTGTACGCCTCGCTCAGGTCCGCTAAACGTGCAAGCTCGGCACTGCGCGCGGCGTTTTTCTTTAATTTTTCGCTGTATTCCGCGACCGAGCCCTCAAGCTCGAGGATCTCGTTTTGAGTCGCGCGGGATTCGGATATGCGGGTGCGGAGCGCGGAACGCTCGCACTCAAGCTCGTAAATGTCGCCGCCTTTTCTCGATTTGTGGAGCAGCTTGCGTCTCGCGTCGTCAAGGCGGGAGATAGCCTTGTCCACGTTGACAGACTCGTCTGCCGAGAAAAGGAGGTTTTCAATAGACGTGCTTATGTCGGTGCCGTTGACGTACGCGCCGGAGATCTGTCCGACAAGTGCGGTGGAGGTAAAAATACTCTCCGGCACACCGAAAAATTCCTCGCCCGGGCACTTTCCGCTGTATACCGTCGCGCCGTTTTCCTCGTCGATTACGGCGCAGTGCTCGCGGAAGGTCTCTCGAACGTTGTCCGCCGAGTCGGTGCGGGAGGACATTATAAGCTCGCGCTCAACACGGAACGGCTTACCGTTTGAGAAAATCGTGAGACTGCCTGCCGCGCGTCCGTGCTCCCATGAGATGACCAGACGTCTCTCGGGCACGCTCATGCCGTCGGTGGGCTTGTTCTGCACGCCGTAAAGCATAAATTTTATAAAGGAGAGCAGGGTGGATTTACCCGACTCGTTTTTGCCTTCGATTATGTTAAGTCCCTCGGAGAAGTCGTAGTCACGGTCGGACAGCTTTCCGAAGGCGGTTATGTGGATTTGTTTTATGTACATTTCCGATTTCCTTTTAATAATTTTTGATTTTTACGTCAAAAGTCAATTATGTTCTCGCCTGCGAGCGCGGAAAGTCCGTAGCGGAGCGCCCACGCCGCGAGTTCCCTTTCACGCGGAGTGCCGCTTGTAAGCTTCGGGAGCATCGTGCGGTAGAACTCACCTCTTATCGAGATGTCCGAGCGCAGAAATTCATCGTCGTAAAGGGGCAGGGAGCGGTCGAGGATCTCGATTCCGTAAAGGCTTGTGAGCTGTTCGGAGATGGACGCGGTGTCCGGCAGGACGTGAGGCGCGGTGCTTCCCGTGAGGATAACGCGCAGGGTGGTGTCCTCTCCGTAGTGCTTTTCGGCGATTCTGTCTTTTATCAGGTCAAGAACGTCGTCAGCCGCGGCGGCTGAGCTGATGTCGATGTTTTCTATCATATATCTGCGGCGGGAGAAGCGGTAGGGACGGGGATTTATCTTTTTTGCGCCCGCCTCGTCGCGCGATATGTCTATCAGTATCGCGCCCTTGTGACCGCACTCGTCAAAGCTGCGTCCCTCAAGGCATCCGGAATATGCGTAAATCGCGCCCGAGGGAAGATTGTGAAGTCCGTCGGTGTTGTGTACGTGACCGAGGGCGGTGTAATCCGCGCCGAAAGCCGCGATGTCCCGCTCGGTGATCGGGCAGTATTTTGAGATAGCCGAGGAGGTGTCCGCGTGACCGACGAGGAGATTTATTCTCTCCGGGTGAGCAACGTGCTCGCCTGCGATCGGGCATATTTCAAGGGAGGAGGAGGTAAATGCGTAGCCGTAAACGTCCACTCCGTCCTCGGGAAATTCTATCACCGAAAGCTCACGTGAGTCGAAAACGTACACGTTTTCGGGGAAGGAAACGGTCGCCCAAACAGAATCGGGTGTGTACGGGTCGTGGTTTCCGGGTGCGATGATAAAATTGGTCGATTTGTTAGACTCAAACTCGCGCAAAACCAGATCTACCGTCTCGCGGGTGACAAATCCGTAGTCAAACAGGTCGCCCGGAATGAGGACGTATTTAATTCCGCTCGTGCGTACGTATGTCATCACCGAGGTGAACGCCGCACGCAGTTCTTCACGCCTTTGCTCACTGTGCTTGACGTCGCAAAGAGAAAACGGACTGTCAAGGTGAACGTCGGCAAAATGCAGTATTTTTATCATATCAATCTCCATACCGCCGCTTTTGCGGCGGTGCAAAATTTTGGCAAATTCAAATGTTTTCGCGCCGCCCGAGATCCTTCGGCTTGAACGCCCGATGGGCGTTCCTCCATAAAGGCGTCATTCTGAGGGAGAATGACCCACGGTCATTCGACTCGAACCCGACCGCAGGGAGGGCGCCGTCAGGCGGAATCTCCTTTATGGAGCTCCGCTCAGGATGACACGGGCGGCAAATGAGCTATGCTCCTTTTATTCTCTTCCACTCGGATACGGCAAGCTGATCGCATCTTTCGTTGTATTCGTGGCCTGCGTGACCCTTTATCCAGTTGAACTTTACCTCGTGCTTGTCGCACAGGTCAAGCAGTTTTCCCCATAGGTCGGGGTTGAGCGCGGGGGATTTATCGCTCTTTTTCCAGCCGCGGGCACGCCAGCCCTTTGCCCAACCGAGGGTTATTCCGTCGCAGACGTACTTCGAGTCGGTGGTGAGCGTGACCTCGCACGGCTCGCGCAGAGCCTCAAGCGCGGTGATAACGGCGGTCAGCTCCATACGGTTGTTGGTGGTGTCAGGCTCTCCGCCGGACAGCTCCTTTTCGTGTCCGCCGTAGACCAGCACCGCGCCCCAGCCTCCTGGGCCGGGATTACCGCTGCACGCGCCGTCGGTGTATATCATAACGTGTTTTTTATCTGTCATCGCTACCTTCATACATTCCCATCAGCTTTTTGTTGAACTCTACCGCGGTGTTGTAGCCCATACGTTTCTGACGGTTATTCATAGCGGCTATCTCAAGGATTACCGCGAGGTTACGTCCGGGGCGGACGGGAATAAGGGTGGTAGGAATGTTGATGCCGAGTATTTCGGTGTATTCCTCGTCCATTCCGAGACGGTCGTACATCTTACCCTGTACCCACGGCTCAAGATTTATTATCATATCTATCTTCTCGGTGTCCTTGACCGAGCCCATACCGAAAAGACGGCGGACGTCGATAATACCGATACCGCGAAGCTCAACGTAGTGGCGGATTATCTCGGGCGCAGAGCCGACGAGGGTTTTTGCGGAAACTCGCTTGATCTCAACCGCATCGTCCGCGATAAGACGGTGACCGCGCTTGACCAGCTCTATTGCGGTCTCGCTCTTACCTATACCGCTGTCACCGAGAATGAGAATACCCTCGCCGTAAACCTCGACCAGTACGCCGTGGCGTGTGATTCGGGGCGCGAGCGCGACGTTAAGGTAAGCGATAAGACGCGCCATAAATTCTGACGTACCCTCGGTAGTGCGGAACAGCGGAACAGAGTATTTCTCTGCAAGCTCCACCATGCCCTCGGCCGGCTCGATAGAGGTGGTGATGACTACGGCGACGGGGTCGCTTGCGAAGAATTTTTCAAGGCTTTCGCGGCGGGTAGACGGCTCGAGCTGATTTATATAAAGCGACTCTACCTTACCGATTATCTGTATTCTTGATTTTTCAAAATGATCGTAAAATCCCGCAAGAGGCATACCGGGGCGGTTTACCTCGTTTCTTTCGATTAATATTTCTTCGTAATTTTCGGGGACGGTTATAGTTTCAAGTACAATATCATCAACTAATTTTTTGAGGGTAATGGTATGTTCAGCAGAGGATTGATCGAGCATAACAGCTAAAGACCGCCTTTCTTTGAGTTTTAATGTGTTTATATATAAATGGCGAAAATACTCCATTAAAATTATAACACATCATCGCGGGGTTTTCAAGACTTTGAGTACAATGATATTGACTTTTTACCTTACTTTATAGTATACTGAATTATATAATATTTTATATAAGTTCATTAAAGGGTGACGATATGAAAAATTCAAATTGCGAAATAAAGAATATTCTTGTGAACGATCTCGCCTCTCCCCTCGGTATAACTCCCGAGCGTGCGGTCATCAGCTGGAAAACGGTATCCGACCGCGACGGATTTCTTCAGGAGGCGTATCGCGTGACTATCTCTGACGGGGAGAAAGTCGCGTTTGACAGCGGACGTGTGGAGTGCGGATGCTCTACCGGTATCACCGTGCGTGACCTTGAACCGATGACCGAGTACTCTCTTAACGTAACCGTTTGGGGAAATCGCGGTGAGGAGATCTCAGCAAGCTCTTCCTTTGAAACGGGACTGCCGACCGAGTGCCCGTTCGGCGAGGCAAAGTGGATAAGCCACGACACCGAACCGCTTTACATGGGAACTAAATACTCGATAGATTTTGACTTTATGATAGAGCTTGGCGGGCAGGCGTTCTGCCTTTCTATCAAGGACAACGACAATATGATAATGTGGCAGGTAAACAACTCAAAGAGCGACCGCGTGCTCCTTCGTCCCCACGTCAGAGAGGGCGGCGAATGGGTCGGATTTTCCGGTGCTAAATACGATCTGCCCGAGTTTGACGTGACCGACGTTATCGGCTACTCCTCTAAAGAGATTCCCTACAAGAGAATTCACGAGCGCATAGAGGTTGACGGCAAAAAAACAAAGACCTATTTCGGCCCGGACGCGGAGCATCTCGTGCTCGGCGCGGAATACGAGCATTTTGAGGAGATTCCGCTTATCAACTTCGGCTTCTGCCAGTCGGCAAGTGCTCCGAACGAGGTGGCAGCTTACGGCAATATCGTGATCTGCGACGGCGACGGAAACAGGATCTACGAAAAGGATTTTACCGACGGTACGCTTGACTTTACGCACCGTTACCGCATGACCGTGGACGGCGATATGGCGTGGGTTTCTGCCGAGGGCGCGGCTCATAGGCTGCTCTGCGAACGCACGACAAGCGGCGGAAGTATGCCCGCTTTCCGCCGTGAGATAGAGCTTGCAAAAGTGCCGGTTTCCGCGCGCCTTTATACGTCCGGACTCGGTGCCTACGAGGCGTACGTCAACGGTGAGCGCGTTGGCAGAAAGCAGGCGGACGGTACCCGCGAATACGACGAGCTCAAGTCCGGATTTACCGAGACCTTCGTGCGTAAATTTTATAACACTTACGACGTTACCGATCAGCTTACCGAGGGCAAAAACGTGCTCTCTGCGGTGGTTACTCCGGGTTGGTGGAGCGGCGTGGTAAACGCCAGCGAAGGCAAGGAAACCGCCTTTCTCGGCAAGCTCGTAGTAAAATACGGCGACGGCAGAACCGAGATCTTTGACACCGATACCTCGTGGCGCTCGGCTGAGGTTTCGCCTTTCGTATTCTGTGATATTTTCGCGGGCGAGACGTACGACGCGCGTATAAGCGAGGACTATAAATACGCCGGATTTGACGACAGCACCTGGAAAAACGTAAAAATAAATACCGAATTTAACGGCATAATCTGCCCGTGGATGGGCTCGACCGTCACCTTCCGCCGCGACCTTGAGCTCTCTCCTGCTTCCGTGTGCGTGTACCGCGGAGCCGTTGGCGCGGGCGAAGACAGACACGGCAAGATCAACGTGATAAAAACTCCGAACGGTGAGCCGTTTACGCTCTCTCCCGGTGAGGTTGCGCTGTTTGACCTCGGTCAGAATTTTGCGGGACACGAGGCGTTTTCTGTCAGCGGTGAGCGCGGAACTTGTATCACCGTCAAGCACGGCGAGATAGCAAACGACGACGACGGACTTTTCTGCCGCGGAAACGAAGGACCCGAGGGCAGTGTATATAATAAAAATTACCGCTTCGCGACGTCGCTTACCAAATATTATATGAGCGGCGAGGGAATAGAGAGCTACTCTCCGTCCTTTACCTTCTACGGCTTCAGATACGCAGAGCTTACCGCTGACCGTGAGATCACCGTGCATTCCTTTACCGGCCGCGTTATTACGTCGGTGGAGAGGGAAACGGGATTTATCGAGACCTCGGACAAAGACGTAAATCAGCTCATATCCAACGTACTCTGGAGTCAGTATTCCAACTATTTGAGCATTCCCACCGACTGCCCGCAAAGAGACGAGCGTCAGGGCTGGCTCGGAGACACGCAGGTGTTTGCCCGCGCGGGATGCTATCTCGGATTCTCAAAATCCTTCCTCTCCAAATTCTGCGCCGATATGCGAGACGGTCAGGACGAGGAGGGACTCTATCCGTGTACTTCTCCGAAGGGCGAGTTCGAGGGCGGACTTTGGGGTGCCGTTGGCTGGGCGGACGCTGGAATAATCGTTCCGTACGTGCTCTACACCCACTACGGCGATAAAAACATACTCCTTGACAGCTGGGATTCTATGCAGGCGTATATGGACAAATTCCTTGCCTTTACAGGCAAAAAGGGACCTTACGGACATTTTGGCGACTGGCTGGCGTTTGAGGCTAACGACAATGGAATCAAAGAGGTACTGTCTGTTGCGTTTTACGCGTGGGATGCGCTTATGATGGCTGAAATGGCTGACGTGATCGGCAAGAGTGAGGATGCCGAAAAATACCGCCGCGTGTACGAGGAGGAAAAAGAATTTTTCATCTCCCTTTACGTAAATGAGGACGGAACTCTCAAGCGCGGCGCGCAGGCGCTGTGCCTTTACGCGCTTTTCCTTGACCTGCTTCCGAATGAAAAATCGGTCAAAGCGGTGACGGATCAGCTTGTTTCTAATATCAGAGAAAACGGTGACCGCATCAGTACGGGATTCCTCGGTACGGCTATCTTCCTGCCCACTCTTACAAAGCTCGGACTTGACGATATTGCATACACTCTGCTGCTTCAGCATGACAACCCGTCCTGGCTTTACTCGGTAGATCAGGGTGCTACTACCATTTGGGAGCGCTGGGATTCGTATACCAAGGAAGAGGGATTCGGCGAGGTAGGCATGAACTCGTTTAACCACTACGCGTACGGCGCAGTGGCGTACTGGATGTTTGAGACCATGGCGGGAATCATGCCCGCAGAGCCGGGATTCAAAAAGATAAAGATCGCGCCCCGCCCTGACAAACGCCTTGACGTAAAGGCAGAGTACGACTCCGCATACGGACGTATCACGGCGGAAAGCAAATTGACAGACGGTGTCTGGACGTATAACTTCTCGATTCCCTCAAACACCACGGCAGTGCTTGAGATCCCGGGTGAGGTTACAGATATAAGCTCATCTTCTGACGACGCCGTCATCACACCCGACGGCAAAGCGGGCGGACTTAATCTTTATACCGCGCTTGCCGGAAAATACGAGATAAAGGTGAAATTCTGAAATGCTTGATAATATACTCAAAGAAAGGGATCTGCTCCCGATCCTTAAAATGAACGACGGCCGCGAGGCAACTCGTGATCTCTGGCAGGAGCGCAGAAAAGAGCTTCTTGATGCCCTTATGACTTATTCCTACGGATTCACGCCCGCGCCGCCAAAGTCGGTCAGAGGGGAGATCACGTCGGAAAATGCGAGATGCTGCGCCGGAAAGGTGCTTGAGCGCAGAGTAGATATTAAATTTGATACTCCGTCGGGCGAGTTTTCTTTCCCGCTTGCGCTGTTCATCCCCGTGACGGTGGAAAAGCCCCCCGTGTTTCTGCATATAAACTTCCGCCCGGATTTTCCCAAACATTGCGCGCCGGTAGAGGAGATCACCGACGCAGGTTTTGCTATCGCGGTGTTCTGCTACAAAGACGTGGTAAACGACGCTCACTACGGGGATTTCTCGGACGGACTTGCGCGAGCTTTCGGCACTGACCAAAACAGAGGAAAGACCGAATGGGGCAAGATCGGAATGTGGGCGTATGCGGCGTCCCGCGCGCTTGATTATCTTTTGACGGTGCCGGAGATAGACGCGGAGCACACCGCAGTGGTGGGGCATTCAAGGCTCGGTAAGACCGCACTTTGGGCGGGCGCGCAGGACGAAAGATTCTGGTGCACTATTTCAAACTGCTCGGGCTACGGCGGCGCGGCGACCTCAAAGCACGGAACGGGCGAGCGCGTGCGCGATTTTATCCGCGCGGGAAGCTGGGACTGGTACTGCGAGAATTTCAAGGATTACACAGACGAGCTGGAGGATCAAAAGCCGTACGACCAGAATTATCTGCTCGCGCTCATCGCGCCGAGACTTCTTTGCGTCGGCTCGGCAGAAAAAGACCGGGGCGCTGACCCGACGTCTGAATTTCTGACCTCGCTGTCCGCCTCCTCTGCGTGGGAAATGCTCGGTGAAAAAGGACTGGTTACTCCCGACAGACTTCCCGTCCCGGGCGACCATTTTGCCGAGGGAAAGGTAGGCTACCACCTGCGCCCGTACAATCACTATTTCTCGCGTGAGGACTGGAATAAGTATATAACTTTCCTTAAATCCAAACTTTAATATCAAATTTTTTTGACAAAACTATTGCATTTTGAATTTATATGTGCTATAATATTCGGGTAATAGTTTAGGGGTATAGTTCAGTCGGTAGAACACCAGTCTCCAAAACTGGGTGTCGTGGGT
>CAZGHD010000057.1:0-12242 GCA_964525525.1 uncultured Lachnospiraceae bacterium
GAAAAATATCCCTCTTGCAAGGGCGTTAAGAAAAAACATGACACCGTGAGAACGAAAACTATGGTATGATTTTTTAAGAAGTTATCCGATTTGATTTCAAAGACAAAAGGCAATCGGAAATTATATTGCAGACTTTTATTGTGCGAAAGCAAGGTTAATCATCGAACTTGACGGCGGAGGACACTATACCGTAAAGCAGTCAGAAAAGGATACAGTACGAACAAAAGAGCTGGAAGCCATAAACTTGACGGTACTGCGAATCTGTAATTTAGATATTGACCGTAACTTCAGAGGTGTATGTGAATATATAGATTTGAACGTAAAAAATCTCTCCCTCAGTCACCTGCGGTGACAGCTCCCTCATCAGAGGGAGCCCGGCATGATGACAAAGTAAAACCGACCTGCAAACAAAATCGCAGGTCGGTTTAGTTGTTTCAGGGGAGAATATTATTTTTAATTATTCAATTCCGAGATACTCTTTGAATTTCTTTATCTGCTCGTCAGAGGGCTTGTAATCGGGGTGAGTACAGCAAGGAATCATATCTTCTGCGCCAAAGAAAGGAGACTTGCGGTCGTTTTCATACTTCTTTCTGTCTTCCTCGGTACGGAAATCGGGAATATCAATGGGAGTACCGCCGTTAAGTACCGAGCGGTGACCGAGAATAGCAACGGAGGACATTACCGTCGCGCTGTAAATATCGAACGGATGCTCTGGCTGTTTGCCTGCCTTAACGCAGTCAAGAAAGTTGCGCGCGGTGAGATAGTCGCCGCCGCCGTGACCGCTCTTCTTGATCTTCTCTTCTTCTATATCGTTCCACTCGGGCTCGTAGGTATTGATCTCCTCCATACCCTCCGGCTTTGACCAGCTGTTGTAGCGGAGCATTATCTTGCTGCCCATACCGCGGAGATTTTCTATCTGACCGTTCACACCGCAAATACGGTACGCATTATGATGCGCGCCGAATCCGCCCCAGCCGACTACTCTGAAAACAGAACCGTCGTCATTCTGGGTGGTAACGATAGCAGTGCGGTCGCCGTTCTGCTCGGCGGTAGGAGAACCTGCCTCCTGAGGAGCGAATATCGAGAACGCGGTCACCTTTTTCGGAGTTGCGCCGGTAGACCACATTATCGGACCGAGAGAGTGGGTGATGTAATAGGTAGAGGGAATATAGTTTCTCCAGTGCTCGGGCATATAAATATACCACTTTTTAAACCATTTGTCGTACTCGGATATAGGATGGTTGTACTCACCCTCGGCATAAAGAATTTTACCGAGTGAACCGCCGTCGCAAATGCGCTTCATCTCGCGGTTGAATATCATCTGCGGATAGTTTTCGGCGAGCATATATACAGAATTGCTCTTTTCAAAAACGCGCACAAGCTCAACACCCTCCGCCATAGTACCGTTACTGATACACTCGGAGTACACGTGAATACCGCGCTCAAAGCACCTGATCGCGTACTTTGCGTGATCGTGGAAATAGTTTGCGAGAATCATAATGTCCATATCATGCTCGATAAACTCGTCAAAATTATCATATACCGCCAGATCAAAGCCAAGGCGCTTTACCGCGTCCTCAAGTCTTCCCTTGTGAAAGTCGCAAATAGCAACTATCTCACAACCAAGTTCAATAAAATTAAAAGCCAGATCGGTACCGCGTCCTGCACCGAATACGCCTACTTTATATTTTGCCATAACGGTTGAACCCTCCTTATATTGGTGTTATCCGCATTATAACATTTTGGTTATTTGGTGTCAAGTATTTTTATTCAAAATGAGTAAAAATAACAAAAATCACGGAAAATAACGGAAAGCCCCGTACGAGGCGGGGCGAGGATTACTAATCCTTTGATTTCGTTACAATTAATGTTCGTACACGATCACAAAGTGCTTCAAATTTTAGATTGCCTTTAAGTACATCAAAATTTTCCTTTTGCAAATCATATAACACGTTACTCGGGAACACACAATAACAAGAGATTACTCCATTCATAGACGTACGAATAAATATCATTCGTTCTTCGGGAGCGTCGGGATCGTTATAAAGGCTTTGCCAATCTTCTTTTGCTCGCCATTCCATTCCGTTAAGAAAACGGCATGATGTAGGCAGCAGCACCTCGTCTGTAATCTGCATAGTGTCTTCTAAAAGTTTGACTACCTTTTCAATCTGTAAAAGTGCTTGCTCTTGATTCCCCAAAGACAATAAACGCACGGCTGATTTTAATCCCAGTTCCATACGATCTAATACCCACATATCAGGTCTATCGTCCACGGCATCCCGTCGTATCAGAGAAAGCATTGCTTCCATAAAATCATCCGCATAATCGTTATTACTTTTATCTTCTCCCCATTTTAACAAATAGCGAGGACAAAGCAAATTATTGAAAGCGTGATATAATTGGTATCTTCTTTCAGGCTCAAACCGTTCTATATCTCCGCGATATAAATATCGCCTGAAAAGCAATGCACGCGCAGAGCAATCAAATGAGGTGGTATGTTGTTTAAGAAAGCTTTCAATATTTTCTTCTTCCTCAATCTCTGACATTGTTTGGAGTATATGCGGATGCATAGGATGACGTTCAAGATATGCTTCCGCCAACAATCGTACCTCGGGAAGAATTTTAGTGTCACTAAAAGCGCGTGTGTTCCCTTCGCTCCAAGGACGCCACGCAGAGTCACTATTCAGATGGTTTCTGCGTATATCGCGAAGAAGATTTACGATTGTATCAGTATCGTACTCTTTTTTCATACACTCACGGCGAAGCTCATCAAATGCTTCCACAGCGCGTTTTTCTTTCTCAATCTGCGGCATTCCGAGAAGTTCGTCAACAGTAACGGCAAGCACTTCGGCAATGGCAGGGATCAATTCAAGATCGGGATAAGTAGTGCCGTTTTCCCAACGGCTGATAGATTGATACGTTACGCCCAAACGATCAGCAAGTTCTTCCTGTGTTAAATCGTTTTTCTTTCGAAAACTGCGTATATTTTCTCCAATTGCAAGTTTCATGTATTTCCTCCTCAAGCAAAGTTTTATTTGCTTTGCAAAGCGTTTCTTTTGTCGACATCTATATTATACAATCGATATATTACAAATTCAATAACGCATTTTGAGAGAAAAATTATCAGTTTGTGTTATGTTTAGCGTTTTATATTTCTTAACGAAAGACAGTCGGTCGGGCACTTACGATAATGATGTAGGGCGGGGGCTTGTCTCCCGCCGAATAAAAACGTAGGGAAGACGACCAACCCGTGACAATACGAATGATTTTCCATGGAATGAAAACGGCGGGAGCAAGCCCCCGCCGTTTCGTTGTAAAATTGTTTTCTCTCTAAAAATGCATAGATGATTTTAGCGTTTATCTGTTTTTATACATTTCAAATATCGCGAGCGCGCGTTCTTTTGCCTCAGCCGGCGTAGAGGTTCCGGTAGTTCCTATCTGCTCGATAGTCACAGAGGAAACCGCGCAAGCGATAACTGCCGACTCGGCAGGAGAAAGTCCGAGCGCGAGTCCGAGCGCGATACCTGCGTTTGAAGCGTCACCCGCTCCGCAAACGTCTATCTCGCCCTTCGGCGGATATGCGGGAACGCAGGTAAGCTCATCGTCAAACACGGCGATACCGTCTTTGTTGCGGGTAATGAACACGGTGCGTCCGGTCATTTCCTTGAGCTTTTTACCGCCTGCTACCACGTCCTCAAAATTCTCGGGAGAGCCGGGCATACCGCAATATTTCATCAGCTCGTAGTTGTTACACTTGACGTACATATTCTTGAACTCCGCCGCGAACGCGCGGGAGTCAACGAGTATCGGTTTTTCGGGATATTTGAGTGCAAGCTCGTTTACCGCCTCGCGTACGCCGTCGCTGATAACGCCGGTGTTTCTCTCAAAGAACTGGTCGGTGATTATCGCCGCGTCGCAAGCCTCAAGTGCGCGCATGAAACTGTCGGTCAGCTTGCCCCAAAGCTCGTCAGAGCCGAATGAGCGGTTGCGGAAATCAAGACGCACGTCTTCTTTCCAGCCGTTTTCGGTTTTTCTCATGGGCTTGGTGTAGGTAGCGGTGCAGATAGAATCGTCGGTTATCATGTACGAGGTGTCCGCTCCGCGTTCACGCAGAGCCTTCATCAGCTCGTAGCCCTCACCGTCGTCACCGATCGCGCCGACGCAGATTACGTTCACACCAAGCGCGCAAAGATTGTTGGTTATAGTTCCGCCCACACCTGCGGCAATACTCTTTGAATATATCTGCCACGCAGGCATTCCGGTCTCGACAGAAACGTCGTCCTCGGCGGGATCGGAATAAAGATATTTATCAAGACAGTAGTCTCCGAAAACCACTATCTTTGCCTCTCCCGTTCTCGAGAGAGCGTCTATTATTTTTTCTATATTCATTTCGTCACCTTATCGTCAAGCTCAAATACTTTTTTAGCAAGTGCGGGTACAGTCTTGTGGTGCTCACCGCGCACGTAATAACCTCTGCCGCCGTCTGCTACGCTACGCGCAAGGATAGTTTTCCACGGGCGGAAATAATAGCGCGGATCGGATTTCGGCGGTGCTACGTTGTAGCCCTCACTGTCATCTATCGGCTGAATGTCAAACACGGCAGTGGAGAAATCGGTGATCTTCTCACCCTTCTGATGCGCCACGTTTCTCGCCATAGCAAGCGCCTTGAGATAAACCTCGGGGCCTGCGACCGCAGAGCCGAAATCAAGGAACACGCCGTGCTCAAGATTCTGAATACTCTTTGCGTAAATGAGGAAATCATCGTAAGAAGCGATACCCATAGCCGCGCCGTCACAGTTGGGATGCTCGTGAATTATATCGTTACCGATGCCGACGTGAACGGTACACGGCACCTGAAGATGATAACCCATCGCAAGCACGCTGTGCTCGCGGTAAGGAAGATTGTTTTCCCAGATGTGTCTGCCGAGAGCCTCGCCCCAGCCGAGACCGTCGCGAACGCCCTCTTTGATAATATCGTTTATCTCGGCAGTCTCTTTCCAAAGTCCGAACTGACCCTCGCTTATGTATTTTGCAACGCTCTCGCAGGTCTGTCCGATCTTTGCAAATTCGAAGTCGTGGATAGAGCCTGCGCCGTTTGTCGCAAAGTGAGTTACAAGTCCGCGCTTCATCAGCTCTATCATAAAGTCCGCGTTACCCGTGCGGATAACGTGCGCGCCGTACATCATAAGAACGGTCGCGTTGTGCTTGCGTCTGCCTTCAACGATAGCTTCCGCCAGCTTATCTATATGAGGATGAGAAAATTCGGGATCGTAGGTATTAACGTCACGAAGGACTTCTTTAAGATCTATATCGTGAATTCTATCTCCGAGCGGGAGAATATTAAGCGCGCTTCGGTCGAATTTTTCAAAAGGCACAGTTATTTTCCTCCTATGTATTTAATAAGTCTTTCATAGCCGGTAAAGTCGGGGATAATAACGTCAGCACCCGCAGACTTGAGTCTGTTGCGCTTCCATGCATTGATGCCCTTCTTACGCTCCTCGTCGGTAGCAACGCCGACGGTATAACCTCCGAGATTTGAAACCAGCTCTATCTCAACGTATCCGTCGCCAAAGGAAATAAGCTCCTGGGGCTTAATGCCCTCTTCCTCGATCAGAGACTTAATAACAAGCTCCTTTGAGCAGTCAAGCACACCGTCGTGCGCGCCGTATATTTTGCCGTCAAACAGCTTGTCAAGTCCGAGAAGCTTAGCCTCTCTGAGTACGTCAACCTCGTCGGTTCCGCTTGCAAGACGACAGGTGATACCGTTTGCCTTGAGCGCGTTTACAAACTCGTGACATCCCGGAACGATAAGCTCGTGAGGCTCTATCGTGCCGTTCTCAAGTCCCGCGATCTTGTCCTTGGTCTTCTCACCGAGACGGCGAAGATACTCGTGCTTGTAGTCAAGCGGATCTCTATGCTCGCCGCCGCGCGCTACAACCTCTTCGTCAAGGCGGATACACTGGAATATAGTCTGTTTACCGGTGAGAGTGTCAACAAACTCGCGCACGATATGAAGAATATCGCGGTCGGTCTCGTCCTCTCTCTTTACCTCGCTGAGCACCTCAACGAAATACGGGATCATAACCTCCTGCCAGCCGCTTCTGATAAGGCTGACGGTGCCGTCAAAGTCAAACAGTGCGCTCTTAAAGTTAGGCGCGGCGCAGTCGCGGATTATCTCCATATCCCACACGTCAGCGAGCTTTTCTCTGATATTTACCGCAAGCGCGTGGCAGTAGAGCATATGCATGTCCTCAAGCTGCTCCATCGAGTCGGTAGGCGCGATTATCTGGTAGTCACACTGACCCGCAAGCTTACCGCCGTCGCGGCCGAGGAATGCAACGGTGATAAGTCCCATTTCCTTTGCCGCCTTTACCGCGCGGACAACGTTTTCCGAATTACCGCTGCCGGAGAAAACGATAAGAATGTCTCCGCGCACAGCCTTGGTGCGGAGCTCTACCTCGTATGCGTCCTCGTAGGAAAAATCGTTTGAAAGGCAGGTCAAAACGGGGGACGAATCGGACAGACACTGAGTTTTGAAGCCAACTCTGCCGAGCACACGGCAACCCTTCATCAAGTCGTTGCAAAAGTGGGATGCGGTCGCAGCGCTTCCGCCGTTACCTGCGGTGAATATCTGCACGTCATTTTTCTTTGACGCAACGATAACGTCACCTATTTTTTCAATAGTATCAAAGTCGGTACGCATGATACGCTCGGTACAGTCGGCAAAATAATCTTTAAGTACTGCAAGATTCTTTTCCATACTATTTTATTCCTCCGTTATATAAATCTGTTTCTCGATCACAAGAAACTTAATTTGTTTGATTGTTAATCGGGTTAAAAATGTGTCGGTTAAAAAGCGAAATAAACTATTTCGCTCTTATACTATATACTATTTTTCCGAAAAAATCAATACTCGCACTTCATAATTTTTTCGTAAACGATAACAGCGGGTGCAGAATCTATCACCCTGTCGTCATTCATTATGTAAACAGGCGGGCGATGGCGGAAGGACCTGACCACCTCACCGTTATTATTTTCAAATATACTGCCCTGCAGTTTTACCGCAAGCTCGGGAATACTGCTGGCAAAGAAGTTTTGAAGGATTACCGCCTCTGTGTCAAAAATAAAGAAAGCGTTGTCAAGCACCACTCCGAGATACTCGGTAAACTCGTTAAGTATCGTACGAACCGTCTCATTACCCTCTTTATAAAGGCGAACAGCCTCATCGCCGTCAACCTCTCGACCGAGCTTTTCACTTATACGGCTCATAACGGTGGAGTGAGCAAGATACGCCTGCGCGCACCCGCGTCGGCCGCATTTACAGGTGATTCCGTTTACGTTTATCGTAGTGTGGCCAAGTTCGCATCCGCAGTTTGAACTGCCGCCGAATATCACGCCGTCGACCATAACTCCCGCACCGAGACCTTCGTCAAGCTTAAGATACACAAAATTCTTGGTATTACCTGCAAATCCGCGCCATTTAGCGGACATAGCGATAGAGTTTGCATCGTTGTCAACGTACACGTTAAGATGTACAGCGGTTTTGATACGGCCGGCCAGGTCAAGCGAGTTCCACTGAGGATAGTCAGGCATATCAATAACTACCCCGTCCTTTGACGCTCTGCCGGGGATGCATATACCTGCGCCAAGCACCTTCTTTTCGGCGTATTTTGCAGAATACGCGCCGAGCTTTTCTATGAGAAGCAAAAGCACCTGATTTACGTCGTCAAGAGAGACAGCACAAACCTCCTCCTCGAGCTTTCGGAGCGAGAAATCGTACACCGAAAAGTACACGCCCGAGCGCGCGAGCATAACACCGAGGATCACGCCGTAGTCTGAATTTATACGGTAAAGAGCGGCTTTTCTGCCACCGTAAGAAACGTATTCTCCGGTTTCTACACATATCCCGTTGTCACACAGCTCAGCCACGAGCTTATTGACCGTAACAGTCGTGAGACCAAGCTCTGACGCGATATTTCCGCGCGACACCGAGCCAGCGTTATGTATTACGGTAAGCACCGCCGACATATTTGCATCCTTTACGTCAGATGCGTTATTCATTTTGCTGCCCCCTTTGACCGCCACTGTCTAATAGCCTGATTATCCACAAAGATTATATCACTTTTTCTCTGTTCTGTCAATAAATTCAAGAAAGGATCGCCGTCCGTTTCGGGAAAGCGATCCGAATAATTATTTTTTCCGCCATCTGAGCAGCAGAGCGGAATTTATTATCACCGCAACCGAGCCTGCGTTGTGCAAAAGTGCACCCGCAATAGGGCCGAGAATGCCTGTTGCGGCAAGCGCGACCGCCGCGAAATTCAGAGTCATAGAGAACACGATGTTGAGCTTTATCACACGCATCATCCGTCTCGACAGCGCAAAAAGATGCGGAAGCTCTTTGATCTCGTCGTCAATGAGAACTATGTCGGCGGCATCCATCGCTATATCGCTTCCGACGCCGCCCATAGCGATGCCAACGTCAGCGCATTTCATAGCGGGCGCGTCGTTGATTCCGTCTCCCACCATGCAAACTCCGCCGCGCGACTGATACTCTTTTATGTATCTCATTTTATCCTCGGGCAGGCAGGATGCGTGCACCGTTTTAAGAGCGAGACGCTGTGCCGCCGAGTCTGCGGCTTTTTGTCCGTCGCCCGTGATAAGCACGGGAGTTACGCCAAACGCCTCAAGCGACTTAACGGTGTTCTCGCTCTCCGCTCTCACCGTGTCGGACAAAACGACGTAGCCGGAAATCACCCCGTCTATCGCAACGTAAACCACCGTACTTCCCGCGTCAAGGTATTTTTCGGTCTCCTGTGCCGCTCCGTCCGACAGCTTTGCATCTCCCATCAGTTTGAGATTTCCCGCTTTTACGGTTTTTCCGCCGACCGAAGCGGTAACGCCCTCGCCCGGGATCATCTCGAAATTCTCACATTCAGGAACGTTGCCACTGTAGCATTTTACGATCGCACGTCCGAGCGGATGCTCACTCATCTGTTCTGCGGCGGCGGCAAAAGAGTATATCTCGTCTGCCGAATATCCCGACACCGTACCGACGTGAACCACCTGAAGGTCACCGTGAGTGAGGGTTCCCGTCTTGTCAAATGTAACTGTGCGAGCGTGAGACAAACGCTCAAGCGCGTCACCCTCTCGAACGAGAAAGCTGTGTGCGGTCGCGTTTCCGATAGCCGCCATTATCGCGGTAGGAGTTGCAAGCACCAAAGCGCACGGGCAGAACACGACGAGAATGGTTACCGCGCGGATGTATTCGCCGCTGAACACCCAGGTCAGCGCGGCGGCGGCAAGAGCGATGACCACTATCCACGTTGCCCACCTGTCCGCAAGTCTGACTATTTTCGCTTTTCCCGCGTCGGCTGACCGAACGAGGGAAATCATTCGCTGAACCGAGCTGTCCTCGCCCACCTTGGTCGCCCTCATATCAAACGCGCCGAACTGATTGACCGTTCCGGAGAACACCTCGTCTCCCACCGTTTTTTCGGCAGGCAGAGATTCACCGGTCATGACCGATTGATTTATCGAGGTCTGTCCCGAGATTATCACGCCGTCCACCGCGACAGTCTCGCCCGGAAGAACGCGGATAATATCCCCGACCTTGACTTCTTTCGCCTCGACGATCTTTTCACCGCCGTCACTTATCACTCTCGCGCTCTGCGGAGTGAGCTTTACCAGCTTTTCAATTCCCGAGCGCGCGCGTCTGACGGTAAGATGCTCAAGCAGCTCGCCAAGCTGCATAATGAACGCGACCTCGCCTGCGGCAAATATCTCGCGAGTACACACCGACGCGATAAGCGCGATAGATACGAGCACGCCCGATCGTATGTCAAATTTTGTGATAAGTCCGATCAGCGCCTCGATAACTATCGGAATACCGCACAAGAGGATAGCCACCCACGCCGCGTCAAACGGGAGCGGGATCAGGTCAAAAATACTGACGATCAGGGAAAGTCCCGAAACTATCAGAAAAATTATCTGTTTTTTTATGCCGCCGAATTCAAGCAGCTCTTCCACTTTTTCGATTATGTCTTTCATAATGCACCCTTTCTATACCCCCAGGGGTATGTTTATATTATACCCCCAGGGGTATCGTTTGTCAATAGGCAAAATAAAAAAAGAGAAAAAAAGTGAAATGCACTCCAAAAGTTTGTCTAACTTTTGTGGTGCATTTCCGTGCTCTGTCCTCTTTTTTACAAGTATTGATCTTATATTGCAGCGTTGTGCAGACACAACGCTAAACTTCTCTCTCTTTTGAAATCACTGCATATTTGCGAATCTCTCCACCGCTTTGGTGAAGTTCTCAATGGTCTTGTCCGCATCGCCGTTTTCGATTCCGTCCCTGACGCAGTGCTTGATATGCCCCTCAAGCACGACCTGCCCCGCCTTATGCAAAGCGGATTTTGCCGCGTTGATCTGTATGAGCACGTCCTCGCAGGGCACGTCCTCGTCTATCATTCTGTCGATAGCCTGTACCTGTCCGATTATCTTTTTAAGTCTGCGATGCAGATTTTCAACGTCCATACACTGTTTCATAGCCGGCCTCCATGGTAACAATATAATATGATGTTATTATAGCAAATTTATATGAAAATGTCAAATCAGATTAACCGAGAGCAAACCGTTCGAGTGCAATAATTGTTCGTACCGCCGCGGATCAGTCATGAATGCCCATAGGGCATTCCGACGCCTGTCCCTACAAGGTGGTATGCAATTCCAAATGGTAGTTGTAGGGCGGGGGCTTGCTCCCGCCGTTTTATTTTGCAATAACCGCCCGTTCCGGCACGGGCTATCGATGCACAGCCCCTACAACAGTTCTGTAAAACAAAACCGGCGGTTAGATGAACACAGTTCAGCTACCGCCGGTTTTTATGTTTATTACCGCAAGTTTATTCCCCAAGAAAATCCCGGCGGAATTCTATACCGAACGCGTCTGCCAGAGAGGCCATCTGCTCGTCGGTTATAGTGTTAATACGCGGAAGATGCGCGGTAAGCATATATATCTGCGCCGCTTTTTCCACCGTTTCGATAAGTCCGAAGGTCTCGTCAAGCGTTTTACCCGCGCCGTAGATTCCGTGAAGTCCCCATATAACAAGGCGGAATTCCTTCATCTTCTCGGCGGTGGCTACGCCTATGTCGTTGTTTCCGCAAAGCATCCACGGGAGCACTCCGATACCGTCCGGAAAAACCACGATACACTCGGTACACATCTGCCAGAGAGTGTGGGTAAATTTCTTATCGTCAAGTTCGTGAACGTAGTTCATAGCGAGAGTATTCGTCGGGTGAGTGTGCATCACCACGCGGTTTTCGGGATCAACCGTGAGACGCGCCATGTGGCTCATCAGATGCGCGGGAAGCTCGGACGTAAATTTTCCGCCGTCCGAATATCCCCAGAGGAGCTCTGCCGTGGTGCCGTCCTCGGCTATTCTGAAGATACCGAGATTTCTCTCGGGATCGTCTTTAACGTTTTTGAAATATTTTCCCGTCCCGGTAACGATGAATATCTTTCCGATTATCGCGCTCGCATCAAATCCGGTCGGGATTGTACGGATAACGCGTGAAAGATCGAGATATTCCGCGACCTCGTCAGAATCAAGCATATAGCTGATGTTTCCGCCGTTACGCTCGTCCCAGCCGAGACGGTACATATTTGCGGTCGTCTCGCGCATCTCGCGCAGAAACGGCGCTGTCAGAATGTCTTTCATACTCTTTTCAGCATTACGTCCTTTTCGTACTTCATAACGTCATCAAACCAGGTCTCGTCCTCGATAACGCCGCATCTTCTGCAGTATTCAGCCCAGACGTCGGTGAACGGAAGGGTCTTGCACTCCTCCATCATCATAAGGCTTCTGGTGAAGTCGCCGCTGTCCTGCATAGCTTTAAGCGCATCGTGAGGCTGAAGAAGTGCCCAAAGAAGAGCCTTCTGCGCGTTTCTCGTACCAACTACCCAAGCCGCAACGCGGTTGATGGAAGCATCAAAGAAGTCAAGACCGATAAGCACCTTTGAAAGCGCGTCGCAGCGAACGATCTCCTTCATTATCTCTTTAAGCTCGTCGTCAAATACTACGACGTGGTCACTGTCCCAGCGAACGCCGCGGGTGATGTGAAGCGGAAGCACGTCAAAGAAAGGAAGAAGCGCGGGAATCTTGTCGCTGACGTACTCGGTGGGATGATAGTGGCCGTTGTCAAGAAGCGGATATACGCCGGGGTTGGATGCCGCGTAGCTTATGTAG
>CAZGHD010000058.1:0-7755 GCA_964525525.1 uncultured Lachnospiraceae bacterium
AACCACCCAAAGGGTGGTTTTTTCGTTTGGTGCGGATGAAGGCTCGCGAGCTCGGAATCTTTTTCTCGCAACGCGAGAAAAAGATTCCGGGTTCAAGTCCCGTTTTGATTCATTAAAAATCGCTCAGGTACGTGGGACGGTCTGAACGAAGGTCATTCCGTCCCCTACTTGACACCCTGCGGTAAGCGTGGTATAATTTTAAAAAATCATACTCTGAAAGGTAAACGGCACATGGAACCTAAGGATTATACAGTTACAAAAATCGAGGGCGAGTACGCGTATCTCTGCGCCGACGGAGAGGACGAAGAAATTTTTATCGCAATGGCGCTTCTCCCGCCCGGGATTGACGTGGGAACGAGACTTCACTACGAGATGCTGAGTTATACTGTCATCACGGAGGGAATAAAATGAAAAATCAGGTTTTTAACCCCTTTCTGCCGTCCTGGGAATACATTCCCGACGGCGAGCCTCACGTTTTTGGAGACCGCGTCTACGTATACGGCTCTCACGATATTTTTAACGGCTGGGCTTTTTGCCTCGGTGACTACGTTTGCTACTCCGCGCCGATAACCGACCTCTCAAGCTGGAGATACGAGGGTGTCATTTTTCCGCGCCAAGGGGAAGACCCTCTCAACGCGGACGGCAAAATGTGCCTGTACGCACCCGACGTTACCCAAGGTCCTGACGGGCGGTACTATCTCTATTACGTCTACGACCTGACAGACGTCGTGTCGGTCGCGGTGTGCGACACCCCCGCGGGCGAGTATAAATTCTACGGATACGTTCACTATCCGGACGGCACCCTCTACGGCAGAAACCGAGAGATGGGCGACTATCCGCAGTTTGACCCCGGAGTGTTTACCGAGGGGGACAAGACCTATCTTTACACCGGATTTGGCAGTAAATGCCCCGGCGCTATGGCGACCGTGCTTGACCGTGATATGCTGACGGTACTGGAAAAGCCCAACATTATAGTTCCGTCTCCGCTTTACGAAGGGGTAGACCGCACTATCGGCACGGGATACGAGGAGCACGGATTTTTTGAAGCCGCCTCAATGAGAAAATTCGGCGGGAAATACTACTTCATCTACTCCTCATCCCGTCAGCACGAGCTTTGCTACGCGGTAAGCGACTCGCCGACCGAGAATTTCGTCTACGGCGGAATACTTATCAGTAACTGCGATTACAATATCTCCTCATACAAGCCGGAAAACGTAAGAATCCGCCAAGGCGGAAACAATCACGGAAGCGTTGAATATATAAACGGCGAGTATTACGTTTTCTACCACAGACAAACCAACAAGACCTCTTACAGCCGCCAGGCGTGCGCGGAGAAGATAATTATGAATCCGAACGGAAGCTTCGAGCAGGCACAAATATCCTCCTGCGGACTTAACGGCGGGCCGCTTGTCGGCAAGGGCGTTTATCCCGCGTACATCGCGTGTTATCTTTTCTCAGACGATTTTACCCCCGCGAATTATCCGATAATCACGCAGGACGGCAGGGACGGAGACGAAATTCCGGGACACGTCAAGGATATAAGGGACAATGCCACGGTAGGATTTCGTGAATTTGAGTTTGACGGCAGCACAAGGGAAATAAAGCTCTCGATAAGAGGCTACGGAGTCGGCGAAATCGAGGTCAGAGTAGAGCGGGACGGTGAAGTTCTTGCCAGAATTCCGACCCACCGAATAAACTTCTGGGAAGAAATCTCTGCTCCCATCACGATTCCCGCAGGCGTGCATTCGATATTCTTCACGTATAAAGGGAAACGCACGACGTCAATCCGCAGCTTTGAATTTATATAATAAATCAGTCACGCGGGCTGTCTCATTGAGACAGCCCGCTCTATTTATCATCTTGCCGCGCGGATCTTTTCTGCTTTTGCGGGGATCTCCGATTTTATCACGCCGATGTCGTGCTTTGAACAGCCGTCAAAATATTCTGACAGGGACTTGTTCTCCTCCACCACAAGCAGAGCCGCCAGCGCCTTTGCCGCCGCGGGCGCAAATCTGACCGACAGCGGAAATTCGCTCTCAAGTGTGAGCAGTTCACCGTCCCACGGCGCGCTCTCGCGCCCGTAGCCGCCGCAGTACAGTCGGTCGTCGTTTTTCATTTCAAGACATATCGCGGAAAGGAGCGCCGCCGAGCGGGCACGCAGATCCTGCGTGTCCGCGGCGGTCGGGTCCTCACCGATCATGTACGCCGCAAGAACGTAAACGTCATTTATGGTCACGGTGATTCCCCCCGATTTTTTACGCTACGGTTACGTTGAGAAGCACGAGCTCGCCGGGGTAAACGACCTTCGCGCCGTAGAGGTGAAGACCCTTGACTGCGTCAGCAAAGCGAGCCTCGGGGCGGTATGCCTCGATCTCGGAGAGCTGCTCGGCAAACGCGATAGCGCGCTTGGTGCGGGCAAAGCACTTGTGAACGCCGTCCACTACCGCGACGTTGTTAGAGGTGTAAACGTCAAAGCCGATGAAGCTGCCGATGTAGCCCGCGCCAAGAGCTTCCTCGTTTGAGGTCGCGGTGAGGAGCTTTGCCTTGAGAAGCAGGCTCGCAACCGCGGGAGAGACCTCTAGCACGGTGTCGTTTGCGGAAAGAACGTCGTTCTGCGCGAGCTTTTCACGAGCTTCGAGCACGAAATCCACGATGTTCTCAAAGGTCGCGCCGGAAGCGTTGACGGTATTTTCCTCGGTCGCATCGGTGTAGAGGGAGAACACGAACTTGTCCGCCTCAGAGGAGAGAGCGGCAGCGGCGTTCTTCATAGCGGCAGACATGAGCTTGGGAGTCTGCTGAGCGCGGTCGATGTCGTCGATCTGGAAGTTGAACGCCTTCGCGCGGGAGATCTCAAGGGTGCGAACGCTCTCCGAGAGAGTCTCGGGAGAGGACATATCGGTGTTTTTGGAGTAGTCGAACACGCTGACAGGGCCGATGCCTGCGATCTTTACGCAGTCGCCCTGACCCTTGATGTCGCCCTCGAACTCGCGGGAGCAGTTGGCAACGCCAACGTACTCGCGATCAAGCTCGGTGTAAAGAGTTTCGCTCCAAACAGTGGGGATAAAGTTGTTGATAGCCATAATTTTGTTTTCCTTTCTTTGTGTAAAAAAATTGTTTTGCAAGGGGGTTTCGTAGGGGAGGTTATCGGGTATTTTGAATGTTTGCCGTAAGGCGGGTGGCTTCGGAATGAACTTCGTTCATTCACCCGCCGTTTGTAATCATGCACGGCGGGAGTAAACCCCCGCCCTACAAGGTTATATATAAATTTTAAATGGAAAATCAACTTTCAACTTTCAATTTTCAATTTTCAACTTTCCTATTTCCATTTCGTCATGCTCGCCCTGATGGCGGGCATTTTTTCTCTGACCTCGGCAGGGGACATTCGCCTGACCTCCTCGGGGGTGAAAAATCCATCTCCGTCGCCGCCGCCAGCGGGCGCGGGAGGCGCTTTCATTCGCTTTTCCGCCGCGGCGAGAGCCTCGCGCGCCTCTTTGAGCTCCCCGCGCAGAGCCTCAAGCTGATCCCGCAGGTCGCTTTGCGCGGCAGCTTCTGCCGCCTCGGTGACTACCTGCTCGTTTTTTTCGTCCATCGCTTTTTCTGCTCCTTTCGCCATAAATTTCCTCAAAAATTCAAGCATCATCTGCCGTCCTTTTGTAGTAGCGCATATCTGCCCGGAAGCACCAAGTCGGGTATGCGCTCGATGTACTGCTCAAAGGTGATAAATCCGCCCTGGAGCAGAGTATTCAGCGTGCTGACCTCAACGCTCTTTGAGTAGCTTCCGGTCACGGTCACGTCAACGCGGGAGGAGATCAGCGCATCGCGGAGCAGAGAAAGATCCGCGCTCGCGAATTTCGTGCGTCCGTCCTCGGTGTAGGAAAGGCGTCTGCCGTCCGAGTAGTACTCGGTCATCATGTCCGCCCAGATAGACGCAACCTCCTCTATCGCCTCCGCGAGAGAAGCGCGCACCGCGCCGAGCGACAGGTCGCTTGCCTCCTGGAGGGCGATTATCGCGCTGGTGTTGGTGGGTGTGACGTTGCCGAGCGCGGCGTCTGTCGCGCCCGCCATCTCTTTGGTGTGGCGGACGGTGCTCTCGATCAGCTCGAGATAGCCGTCTGACAGCTTACCGTTTCCGAGCACGGCAACCGAATCCGCAACGCTTCCGCCGCCGCCAACGACGCCGATAGCCTCGCCAACCTCCGCCGACCACTCGGGGATCTTCGCCTTGTCGTACACCACCTTTGAAAAAGCGGTATCCTCCATGTGCTTCATCACAAGCGAGTAGGCGCGGTTGATAAACTTCTGATTTTCCACCATCGAGTCCACGGGAGACGCGCCGTGAAAGGAGGATTTCCTCGGGCACCAAGAGAATTTCGCTATCGGGTAGAGCTTGAGCGAGGTCGCCTCGCGGCGAATGGTCACGAATTTCGTTGAGCACTCCCATACGACGCGCCCGTCCTCACGGGAAAATTTCACGAGATAAGTCGCTCTGCCGCCCGACTCGGATTGGATTTCTCCGTCCGAATCGGGCACGATCTTTTCTATCTCGGAGGGATCCAGCCCCGCCTCGCGCGCCTCGCGCCGAATGTCTGAAACTCGGCGGCGAGAGGCGACGATGATATACTCCTGCGACTGAACGTCAGGAGAGGTCACGTCAGCGGGATAAACGCAGGACGCGTCTATCGCGGCGGTGATTATCTCGCCTCCGCGGCGGCGGCGGGGGGAGGTGTCAAGATAGGAGTAGAACACGCCGTCACCGCATAGTGCCGCGTCAAGCAGGGCGGTTTTTACCGCACCCGTCATTCGGCTGCGCTCCCAGATGTCCCCCGCGTGGCGGCTCATCGCCTCAAGAGTCGCGGCAAACGCAGGATTTTTCGCCGCGTCGCCGGACATATCCTCGTCGGTGTATCTCACGTCCGCCCGCTGGGGCAGAACGCTGCTGACCTGATAATCCACCACGCGGCGGATCACGTTGAACACCGGAGTCGGGCAGTCGTCTGCCGCCTCGCCGTACCACTGATCCCCGCGGTAAAAGCGCTCGTTTCGCCTCGCGCTCTCAAAGATGCCGAGCGAGCGCTTGTAATCCCTGCCCGCCTCGTATTCGCGGAAGGCACGGGTAGTTTGATTTTTCATATAAACTCCTTTTTGCTGTTTTTAGTAAATTCAAATGTAAAAAATGGGGCGGAATTCTGTTTGAACACGTAATGAGAAAAGTACAGTTTTCGTTTTGCGGTAATTCCTTCATTCCGCTGCGGGTTGGTCGCGACCAACCCCTACAAGGTTATCGGAAATTTTAATAGTAGGGGCGATTCACGAATCGCCCGTTTTCATTTCGCGGATTCTTCTTAAAGATGACAGCGGCAGCGTGATTTAACAGTGCCCCATTTTTAATTTGAATTTGAGGATTTTGTTTATTTACGGTCTTTTCTGACCTCAATTCCCAAAGCGGCGGAAACTATCTCGCTTCTGCCGCCGATCGAGGTCAAACGAAGCTTACCGCGGTGAAAATTGCCGGATTTCACGCGCCGCTCAAAGGTCAGAGGAACGCTCGGGTCGCTCGTGCTTTTGATTATTCCGTCGTCGGTCGCCGAAACCGTCCTGCCGTTGTCGCAGATAGCACTAAGCGACACCTCGCCGCCGTCGGGATAGACGGTAAACGCGGCGCGATGCAGGCGCAGGCGGGCGGGATAATCGGAAAACGTGCTGTATGCGTTCTCCCACACGGCGGTAATCGGCGTACCGTCGTCGTCTCCCGCCGTCTCGGAAAATCCGTAGATGACCTTGCCGCTCGCAAACGCAATATCAGAGCCGTATTCCGCGACAAACGAGACCTGAAAGCCGGAAAAGCGGTAGAATATCCCGCGGCGGTAATCCCAGATCACCGCTCCGCCGCCGTGGGCGGAGTCGGGGCACAGCCAAAGCTCCGATCGAGCTCGGCAAACGCCCACGGCAGACAGTGAGGAGATCATCTCCCGGTTGAGCTCCGCCGAGATCTCGGAGGAAACGAAATCCGCCGAGCATTCGGTGTACCCGCTGACGTTCTCCCACAGATAGATTCCGTCCCGACCGACGGTAACGGGGTTGTTGTCAAGCGGGATAGCTCCGCCGACCACCGCGCATCCCGCGTTTGAGTGAAGCGGATACGCCTCGTCGGGAGTTGACGCGGTAATAAACCACGCGTCCTTTTCGGTAAATACAAACAGCCTGTCAAGGAATCGGCACGCACCGCAGATCTCCTCCTCGCCCTGACCGACGGTAAAGGAATTTTCCGCGCAAAAGTAAAGAGGCATATCCGTGCCGGAATAGTAGCTTGAGTTTGGCTTGCGGTCGTAGTAGACCCGCCCACGCTCACTCGAGGAAAATAGGTATATCCTCGGCTCGGTCACGCGGCCGAACACCTCGGCAAAGCGCGCGGAATAGATTTTTTCTCTTACTGAATAGCCCGCCTCTGATTCATAAGTACGGCACACCGCCTCGTAATTGCCGCTGGTCGGGATCCCGTCTTCAAACAGAATGCTGTCACCGTCCTGCTCCCAGCCCTCGGCAATACTGCCGTCGGGAGCGGTCACCGACAAAATCTCGCTTATACCCGGAAACAGATATTGATCGGTGATCCCCTTTCCGCCGTAAAATCTGACCCTGACAAGATCGGTCAAATAGTTTACCGGCTCGCACAGCTCGTATTCACTGCCGTTAATTCCGCATCTTGCGACCATCGGAACGTAGGGCGAGATCGGACTCAGCGACTCCGAGTCGAAAACAAATCCCGCATCGCCATCAAAGATCACTAACTTGTCGTCGTAAACGAAGAACAGCACCCTACCTTGGCTGCGCGCGAGGCGACCGAGCTCGGTCGCGCCGTCGCTAACCGCGTAGAGGGTGTCCCCCGCCGCCGCGATAAGCCACTGCTTGCCTCCGAGGTTGACCGAGGTGAGTCCGCGCACCGCCGCGGGCAGCGACGCCATGCGGGTGTACCCGCATCTCGCGCGCAGGCCCATTCCCTCGCTGAATCTGAAGTTGTCGCACACCACCGCGCGGGACAGAGGATCGGAGGTCTTTCTGAGGTCCTTGCCGCCAAACGACTTCGGCATAAAATAGTTGTATCTTGCCATTATTAATCCTTTCTTTGTTGAAAATATCGCTCATTTTTCACGTTTCTTGAAACGAAATCCGTTATCCCGCTCGCTTGGCAGAGCTATTTTCTGCATAACGCCGTATCTGAGCGCCTCCGGCGCGTGGGTGATCGAGTGCGGCTCGGACGCCGCGTCCTCTCCCCCGTCCTTTGAGTAGAGCAGAGCGGACATACATCTGATAAGCTCGGTGCAGGAGGAGGAGATAGTAAGTCCGGGTCTGCCCTCGGAGGGGGAAAGGTACTCGCGCAAGGCGTTCCAGCCGGGGATGCGCCGATCGTCCGCGCGCCGCAGGGGCGGCAGACCGGGCACCGAGGACATGATCTCAACGCCGGACAAGCCACTGTCCTGCCGTCTGTTCCACAGGTCCGGACTCGCGACGCAAAAGGAGCAACGCTCGCGCGTGGCATCCACTATCGCACGCGCCGCCGCGGAGAGAGTCAGCCCGGGCACGCAGAGCTCGCGGTAGACAGTGAGCGAGCCGTCGTGTGAGACCGAGATCCACAGAGCCGCAAGCATATCAAAACCGTAGTCAAAGGAAATAAAACTCTCGCAACCCGACCTCACACGAGAGTAAGCGTCAGACGGGGAAATGATATGCCGCTCGTCAGAAAATTCGGGGAAAAAC
>CAZGHD010000058.1:7765-10528 GCA_964525525.1 uncultured Lachnospiraceae bacterium
CAGACGGTCTTCATAATGCTCCGGCACGTTCTTAAATTCGGGGAAAAACTGCCCCGCAAAAGCATCCCACTTGCCGTAAAGCCACGCGTCGCGAAGCTTCGGCGGCAGACTTTCAAGAGCCTTGACGTACCCGGGGTCCCCTGCGGTGAGGGCGGGATTGTCAAACACCGACGCGGGAATGAACGCGTAATCGTCGGGGTTCTCCCCCGCGCGGTAGTCGCGGTCAACGAAAAGCCGTTTGACCCACGCGTGCCCGATCCCGCCGGGATTGCAGGTAAGGTACATACGGCGCGGGTGGTTGCCGGTACCGCGCAGGCAAGCCTTCAGCGCGGTGAACGCCGACTCGGGAAACTGGGTCGCCTCGTCAAGCGCGATCACGTCATACTCCTGCCCCTGATAACGGAGAAGATCGCTCTCGCAGGAGAGATACCCGATCTTGACCGTACTGCCCTTCGGGAAGAATACCGTCCGATCCTTCGATGAATAGGACACCGAGTCACGCATCTCGGAGAGAATGGGGATAACGTGGTTTGAGTACACTTCGTCTAAAGTTCGGCGCAAAATCAGACAGCGAATGCCGGGATAGCACAGACAAAGCCCGATCAACTTGCGCCGCAGCGCCCAGGATTTTCCGCCGCCGCGCGCCCCGCCGTACGCGGTGTACCGCGCACGGGAGGAAAAGAACTCCTTTTGTTTTGCGTTCGGAGTGCCGGGAACGCGGATTTCTTTCAGTTCGCTCACAGCCCGTCCTCCGAAATGTCGTGGTAAAAGGAGAGGTTGACCCCGTCCACCTCGCCGCCGTAGCGTTCGCGCGAGCTCTCCTGCCATAAATGCCGCTTGAGGTAAGCGGTGGCAAGCGAGACGGAGATAGCGTCAGAATTGTACGCCTCGTCCTCCAGCGCAAGCAGAACGTTCGCGGCGGCACGCACCCCCTGCTTTGCCGCGCCGAACAGCTCCTCGGGAAGAATGTCCGCAAATCGGCAAAAACCCGCAAGGTTCGGGAAGCGCGGCTCGTCAGGAGAGGAGCACGCCTCAAGATAATCGGCGAGGAGCTGGGGAAGCTTTGAGAATTTTTCGTCTTGATTATCTATTTCCGTCACCTCACAATAAAATAATATTAATATTCACGGGAATTTTCGGCGCGTGAATGACCTTTAGTCATTCCGCGTAAAAATGGGGCAGGGTCCCATTTTTAGAAAATTCTTTTGACGGGAAACTTGATTTTATCCATCATGCCCGTCACCTCACATGTAATAAATTTTGACCGTTTTGCAGTCACGCATGAAGTATAACGGATAATTTCGTCTCATACAGTACCAGATAGTGTCAAGTTGAAAGTTGAAAGCGGAAAATGGAAAGTAGGGGCGTGCATTGCACGTCCGCACCGGAACGAACGGATTTTCGCGAAACAAAAACGGTGCGGTCGCGACCGCACCCTACAACGATTCGATAAAATTATATATAATCTCGTAGGGGTTGTGCGTCGGGAATGAACGAAGTTCATTCAGACCGCACCGCGGCGGAACGAATGGGTTATTGATGAATTAAAAACGGGAGGTTAATAACCTCCCCTACAACTGTATTTTGGAGTTACATATTAATTTTCAACTTTCAACTTTCAATTTTCAACTTTATCCGTCCGCACCGACACAAACGTGTTACCGCGGAACAAAAACGGGCAATGGAATGATCTTCGGCCATTCAGATGCCCCTACGGCAACCTATTAAAATCCCATCAAAAAAACCCGCGGAAAATCCGCGGGTTTTACCCATATAATTCTATAACGCCTTGCCCGTCACCTCGAGGTTATATATCTTTTTAAAACCATTAGAGAACCGAAAACAATATCGTTTTATATAAATGTTTCTTCGGAAAAATCGTGAAAATGGGTTGGGTCCCATTTTTATGATTTTTGATAGCAAGGCTCACCGTACTTTGTCAGCGAGTATATTTCTCCACGCCTTGCCCGTCACCTCATTTTTTTAAACGACCTCGGGCATCTGGGTCTTGCCATGCTTTTCGGGAACTTAGACGTGGTGGGCGGTGCAAACGATCCGGACGAAATATTTGCCGCCGCGGGCTTTGCCGCGCCGCCGCCTGTTGCTTTTACCGTGAAATCGGACATCGGAAATCCGTGCCCGGTCACCACCGGGATCTTGTGCCCGATCAGCTTCTCAATGTCGTACAAAATCGGCTGCTCCTCGTAATTACACAGGGAGATCGCCGAGCCGGACGCGCCCGCGCGTCCCGTTCTGCCGATGCGGTGAACGTACATCTCCGCCTCCTCCGGCATATTGTAGTTGAAAACGTAGGGCAGACCGTCTATATCAATGCCTCGCGCGGCTATCTCGGTCGCGACTAACACCTGAATTTTTCCGTTTTTGAAGCTTTTCAGCGCCTCCTGGCGCGCATTTTGCGACTTGTCGCCGTGGATAGCGCGGCTCTTGATGCCCGCCTTGGTCAGTCTCCTTGTGAGCACGTCCGCGCCGTGCTTGGTACGGGTGAACACCAGCGCGTACGGAACCTCCTCGTCGCGGAGAATGTTGAGTAGCAGCTTGTGCTTGTTGACCGTGTCAACGAAATACACGCGCTGATCTATCGTGTCAACGGTGGAGGAAACGGGATCGACCATCGCGCTCTCGTAGTCGACAAGCAGAGAATCTATCAGCTTCATTACCTCGTCCGGCATGGTCGCGGAGAACAAGAGGGTCTGCTTTTTGTGAGGCATAGCGTCAGCAATGCGGCGAACGTCGTGAATAAAT
>CAZGHD010000058.1:10538-12180 GCA_964525525.1 uncultured Lachnospiraceae bacterium
TCCCATATCCAGCATTCTGTCCGCCTCGTCAAGCACGAAAACCTCGACCGAGTCAAGGCGCACCAGCTTCTGCCTATAAAGATCCCAAAGTCTGCCCGGGGTGGCGATGAGAATGTCCACACCCTCGGCGAGCATCTTCTCCTGCGGCTTCTGGCTGACTCCGCCGAGCAGAACTCCGCAGCGCAGGTCGATAAATTTGGTGTAGGTCTTGACGCACTCGTCTATCTGCACGGCAAGCTCGCGGGTGGGAGCAAGAATGAGCGCACGCACCTTCGAGTGATCGCCCTCGGTACGATCTTTCGCGAGTATGTTAATAATAGGAAGGGAAAACGCGGCGGTCTTACCGCTTCCAGTCTGGGCACAGCCGAGAAGATCGCGCCCTGAAAGGATCACGGGGATCGCCTTTTCCTGAATCGGGGACGGCTGTTTGTACCCCGCCCATTCAACGGCGCGGAGAATTTCGGGTATAAGATCAAGGTCTGAAAATTGCATTGTTAAACTCCAAATTTTTGATGTAATTTTAAACGATTGTTGTAGGGGACGGTACCGTCCCACCTCCCGTTTTCGTTTCGCGGAAATTCCAAATAATATGAGCCTCCCTCATTGAGGGGGGTGGCATTTCCTTTAGGAAATGACGGGGGGAGTTTTTGTACCGCGATATAATATAATTCACGCGCTCTCCCTCAGTCTCGCTAACGCCAGTGGAATATCGCAAAGCGTTGTTCCGTTCTCAAGCCACAGGAGAAGGCTGTTTGATCCGTTTTCACTGTAGCATCACCTACAACGGCTTCTTCTTTATCCTCGCGTAATCACGGGGATATTTTCCGTCGGTCTTTGCGGTCTTTTTCACCACGATAATCGCGCGGGACTGCTCCTCGTCCTCGCCGAGAAGATCAAATGAGTCAAACGACTCGACGTCGCCGCCAAGAATCTTGAGTCCGCGCTTCGCCTCGTCAAGCTCAAGTGCCGCGCCGTCCCCCTTCATCGCGGCAAAAATGCCTCCGACACGAACAAACGGCAGGCACAGCTCGCCAAGCTCGTTGAGACGTGCGACCGCACGGCTGACCGATACGTCAAACGACTCGCGCATCGCGGGATCCCGCGCCGCGTCCTCCGCGCGGGCGGCGACGGCGGTCACGTTTGAAAGTCCGAGCTCTCTCGCCGTGTCAGACACGAAGGAAATCCGCTTCGCGGTGGAATCAAGCGCAAGCAGAGAAATATCCGGGCGCGCGATAGCCAGCGGCAGGGAGGGGAATCCCGCGCCGCACCCGACGTCGATCACCCTCGCGCCCTCGGGAATATGCGCGCAAACGGTAAGCGAGTCCGCAATATGCCGCACCGCAACCCCGCGCGGGTCGGTGATGGCGGTCAGATTCATAACCGCGTTGACCTCTACCAGCCTGTCGGCAAGCTGATTGAATTTATCTGTTAAAGACGGCTCGAAAAAAGCCCAAAGCCCGTTAAGCTCAAAAGCCTGCTCAAGCTCTGCCGAAAAATTTTGCATTATTTTCTCCTTAAATAATATTTGTAGGGGTGATGGAATTTTATCGGATCGTTGTAGGGGCGTGCATTGCACGCCCGTTTTGATTCGCGAAATTTCAAAAGGTTGCCGTAGGGGCGACCATCGGTCGCCCGTTTTCGT
>CAZGHD010000059.1:0-1769 GCA_964525525.1 uncultured Lachnospiraceae bacterium
TTTCTCTCGTGGTTTGAGCGCTCTATTTCGCGCGCAGCATCACGTTTTGCGATAGACTCACGCTTATCGTAAAGCTTTTTACCGCGGCAAAGTCCGAGCTCAACCTTTACGCGCGATCCGGAAAAATAAAGCGACAGCGGAACGAGCGTCAGTCCTTGCTGACCGACCTTTGACATCAGCTTTATTATCTCCTTTTTGTGCATAAGGAGCTTTTTTTCTCTCATCGGGTCGCGGTTGAACACATTTCCCTTCTCATACGGACTTATGTGTACTCCCAGCGCAAACAGTTCACCGTTTTCTATCCGGCAATACGAGTCCTTGAGATTGACCGTACCCGCTCTGACCGACTTTACCTCGGTACCGAAAAGAGCTATTCCCGCTTCAAACTTATCTTCCACAAAATAATCGTGATACGCTTTTTTGTTTTGCGCTATTATTTTTCTGCCTGAATTTTTGTTATCAGCCACGGATATACCTCCTTTCAAGTTATCTCATATATTATACTACATTTTTGTCTTAAATACAATAGTTATTTTTTGTAGTATTTTGCAAAATATATTCGAGTCGAAATTATTGATTTTACGCTGTTTTTGATATATAATGTATTTATAAATAACCGTAAAGGAGTTTAGTATATGGGACTTATTAAAGCAGGAATCGGCGCTCTCGGCGGCGTGCTCGCCGATCAGTGGAAGGAATTTTTCTATTGCGATGCGCTTGACGTAGACGTTCTTGTAAAGAAGGGACAGAAAAAAACAAGTGACCGTTCTTCGAACACCAAAGGTGAGGACAATATAATTTCAAACGGCTCCGGAATTGCGGTTGCAGACGGTCAGTGCATGATAATCGTTGAGCAAGGAAAGATAGTTGAGGTTTGTGCCGAGCCAGGCGAATACACCTACGACAAATCTACCGAGCCGTCTATATTCGCGGGCAAGCTCGGAACCAGCATAATCGATACCTTCAAGGCTATCGGAAAAAGATTTACTTACGGCGGAGACACAGGCAAAGACCAGCGAGTATACTACTTTAACACCAAGGAAATTATGGGTAACAAATTCGGTACCCCGAGCCCCATTATTTTCGAAGTTACCAACAAGCGCATTGGAATGAGCCGTACGGTAAACGTTCGCTGTAACGGTGTCTATTCTTACGTTATCACAAACCCGCTGATATTCTACACCAAGGTCTGCGGAAACGTTGAATACGAATACACCAGAGATCAGATAGACGAACAGTTAAAAACCGAATTTATTTCAGCGCTTCAGCCCGCTTTCGGCGCACTGGCAGAGCTTGAACTCCGCCCCGCACAGCTTCCCGCAAAGGTAAACGAGCTTAAAGCGGCGATGAACGACGCGCTCCGCGCTGAATGGGTAGAGTCAAGAGGCATTACCGTTGAAAAAATAGCTCTCAACCCCATTACCCTCACCGACGAGGATATGAAAAAGATCACCGACATGGAGGACTCAGCAAGCTACGGCTCAAATCCGTTTATGATGGCAGGACGTATGACCACCGCTACCGCGGAGGCTATGGAAAAAGCAGCGTCTAACGAATCCGGGGCTATGACCGGCTTTATGGGCATGGGAATGGCAGGCGGCGCTATGGGCGGCGGATTTAACGCGGCACAGCAGCTTTACAACACAGGAGTAAATCAGCAAGCGGCAAATCAGGTCGATCAGCCCGCTAAATCAAAAGAGGAGTGGAAATGCGCCTGCGGAAACACCGCAAGCGGTAAATTCTGCGAGGAGTGCGGAGCGGATATGAGG
>CAZGHD010000059.1:1779-12178 GCA_964525525.1 uncultured Lachnospiraceae bacterium
AGCGAAAAAGCCCGAGCTCGGCTGGACTTGCTCTTGCGGCTCTGTAAACAAAGGAAAATTCTGCCCCGAATGTGGCGCAAAAAAGCCCGAGAACGCGCCGCTTTACCGTTGCGACAAGTGCGGTTGGGAGCCGGAAGATCCAAAAAATCCGCCTAAATTCTGTCCTGAATGCGGAGACAGATTCGACTCTCTCGACGAAAAAAGATAACTTTGGCGAAAATCGCTGAAATCCGTAAAGGAGAATAAATTTGAACGTACTTCAACAGTATAAATGCCCGTGTTGCGGGGGCTCGATTGAGTTTGACAGCGGCTCTCAAAAATTAAAGTGTCCTTACTGTGACACCGAGTTTGAAGTGGAAACGCTTGCGTCTTACGACGAGGAGATAAAAAACGACAGCGATGACAAGATGAATTGGGACTCAAGCGCCGGAGGTAATTGGGAATCGGAAGAAGAATCACAGCTTATTCATTACGTTTGCAATTCCTGCGGCGGCGAGATAGTTGGCGACGCAAACACCGCGGCGACCTCCTGCCCTTTCTGTTCAAGCCCGGTCATAATAGTCGGAAAACTGTCAGGAAGTCTCAAACCTGATCTCGTCATTCCGTTCAAGCTGGACAAAAAACAAGCCAAAGAGGCACTGAAACGCTTCTACGACGGTAAACGCCTGCTCCCGAAAGTTTTCAAGGACGAAAACCACATAGACGAGATAAAAGGAATTTACGTACCGTTCTGGCTTTTTGATACCAACGCCGAAGCATCCGTTCGCTACAAGGCGTCACGCACACGCTTTTGGAGCGACAGCAGATTCAATTATACCGAAACAGCGTACTATTCGGTCATTCGCGGAGGCACTCTCGGATTTGAACACGTTCCGGTTGACGGATCGTCAAAAATTGACGATGCGTTAATGGAATCCATTGAGCCGTTTGACACGTCAGAAGCGGTGGATTTTAACACGGCTTACCTGTCGGGATACCTTGCCGATAAATATGACGTTGATTCAGATCAAAGCATCTCGCGTGCAAATCAGAGAATAAAGAAAAGCACAGAAGACGTGTTCGCGTCTACCGTATCCGGATACGGCACAGTCGTGACCGAAAATTCAAACATCAATCTGCAAAACGGCTCGGCAAAATACGCACTGTTCCCTGTTTGGATACTTAACACAAATTGGAACGGCGAAAAATACGTTTTTGCTATGAACGGACAAACGGGAAAAATGACAGGCGATCTCCCGCTTGACAAAAAGGCTTACAAAAAATGGCTGTTCGCGCTCACAGGAATAATCGGTGCCGCTGTATATGCATTAAGCTTTCTTATGTGGTTACTGTGAGGAGGTATTAATATGAAAAAGATATTTTTTACGTTAATTACCCTTCTCGTTCTCTCATCCGCCGTGCTTTCAGTATGTGCCGCGAGTACATCTGCGCGCCTTGTTGACGATGCCAATGTTCTCACCTATGCTGAACAGCAAGAAATATCATCTATGCTTGATAGCATCAGCGAAAAATACGGTGTTGACGTTGTTATCATTACCACGCAGTCTTGCGGTAATAAATCCCCGAGAGATTACGCGGACGATTTCTACGACGAAAACGGATACTCAAGCGACGGTGTTCTGCTTCTTGTATCGCTATTTGAACGCGACTGGTACGTTTCTACCGCAGGTTACGGAATTACCGCTTTTACCGATGCGGGAATCGAATATATAGCAGACAGATTCGTTCCATATCTCAGTGATGCAGAATATTTTGATGCATTTTCCGTTTTTGCGGAGAGTTGTGACGAATTTATATCACAGGCAAACGCGGGAAATCCCTACGGTGTTGGCAATCTTCCGCGCGAGCCGTTTGACTATGCTGCACATTTAGTCGTGTCTCTTGCTATCGGATTTATAATAGCGCTTATCGTAACCGGCGTAATGAAGTCCTCACTCAAGACGGTAAGACTAAACCCGGAGGCATCATCATACATAACCGACGGAAGCCTTGAAATAACTAAATCCCGCGACTTTTTCCTGTACAGAAACGTAATCCGTACACCGAGAGCATCCTCGTCCGGAGGATCGGGAACTCACCGTTCGTCATCAGGAAGAACTCACGGCGGCAGGGGCGGAAAATTCTGAAAAAATTAAGGAAGCAATCACCAAAATTGCTTCCTTTGTTTTTCTATTTTTTTGCTTTGAATTTTTCTTTGTACGTTCCGATAAGGAATCGCGGCAAAGCCATCATTCTGCCGATTCTGCTCGGCTGGCAGATCAAGCGATAAAACCACTCAAGTCCGAGCTTGATAAATATCTTCGGCGCGCGCTTTACGTTACCTGCGTACACGTCAAGCGAACCTCCGAGTGCAAGGCAAAGTCTGACAGAGGTAAACTTTGACTTATTTTCGTTAATCCACTTTTCCTGTGCGGGAACACCGAAGCACACGAACAGAATTTTTGCACCGGATGCGTTTATTTCATCCACGATCTTATCGCTCTCCACACCCGTTTTTTCAAAATATCCGTCGTGAGTACCAGAAAATACCGCATCGGGATATTTTGCTTTCAGTTTTTCGGCCGCAAGCTCGGCAACACCGGGCTTACCGCCGAGAAGATAAATTGACGCGGAATGTTTTCCGCTGGTACGCACGAGTTCTTCTCCGAACTCAACTCCCGCAACCTTACATTTAAGCGGAGTGCCGAGTATTTTTGCCGCTTTTACTACACCGCTACCGTCCGGCAAAACGAGCGCGGCAGAATTTATAAGGCTGTAATAGTCGTTATTTTCGACACACATCTGGACTATCTCCGCGTTGGGAGTGAACACTCCTCCGCAGGGATTGTCGCTCTCAATATATTCCCACGCGTAATCTATCGCTTCTTCTTTCGTGACGTTATCAAACTCAACGCCTCTTACGCTAATCTTTTCAGGTTTCATCATTTTACTTATCTCACACTACCGTCAAAGTCGGAATCGTTTCCGTCGTAGTGATGTTTTTTCATAGTAGCGTCCTGCGCTTCCATCTGCTTTTCAGCGGCGCTCTTGATGCCGAAAAATTTACCTATACGAATATTCTTTATACCGAATAAATACCCGATACCGCAAACTATAACGGCGGGGAAAATTATCAAAATGAACGCAAGCGCGTGATTATATGGCGCGAAGGTCTGAACAAGTCCGAGGTACATACCCTCAAATATGCTTGCCGCGAAATTTGCGATAAAATACATATTACCCGCCCATTCGTATGCGAACGGACCGCTTTTACTTCCGAATATAGTTCCGACGATAATAAGAATCGCGAGTATCATATTGGGGATATTGGCAGCGAGAGAGGTAAAAACGCCGGTCAGAGGAGAATATTTCATTCTTCCGCCGTCAACCGCAATTTTATCCTTTGCGCCTGCTTCCCACGCGACGTTATAAAGCAAAGTAAGATAAAACAAAGACGAGAAAATGCTGCCGAAACACAAAAGACCGTATCCGTCAGCCATGCTCGTAGCATTCGCCACAACGAAGCCGAATATCATCATTCCCATCTGAGTTACAAGCATTTTTGAAATAACTCTGCCGTTATTTTTGAAAAAAGTTTTCATTACTTACCTTCCGATTTTTTGCACTTATTTGCTCTATATTCTATAATATTAACGGCAAAAAATCAATAGCTTGGGTGAAAAATTTACACTTTATCCACTATTCGGGATTTTTATGTTGTATACTATATATTAAGTATATATAAAATTATTTAAGGATGATAAAAATGGCATCTTTCGTTGACATAAACGACTTTCCTCATCTTGTCAGAGAATATTCAAAATACAAAGCCGTTATAGCGGGCAGCGCGGAGAAAACGGTAAACGAATATCTGCTTGATCTGCGTACCTTTTTCAGATACCTTTACGCAAAAAAGAACGGGCTCGGCTTTGACGACGAAACGCTTGAATCAATAGATATTTCTTCCCTGTCGGACAGCTTTATTCTTGAGGTAAACACGGAAGACATATTTGATTTTCTTTATTACGCCGACACTGTAAGAGACAACAAGTGGTGTGCGAAATCAAGAAAGCTTTCCGCGATTAAAGGACTTTACAAATATATCGTGCAAAAGCTCAAGCTGCTTGAGGTCAATCCCGCGGCGAATATCGAAGCTCCCAAAAGAAAGCAACAGCTCCCGAAGGTGCTCACCCTTGAAGAAAGTATTTCCCTGCTTGACGCGGTGAAAAATGACGAGCTATCAAAAACCCGTGAACGCGATTACGCAATAATAACCCTGTTTCTCAACTGCGGAATGCGTCTGTCCGAGCTTTGCGGCATCGGAATATACGACATTGACAGCGAACTGAGATCTCTGCGAGTGATCGGTAAAGGCTCAAAAGAGAGGATCGTTTATCTTAACAGCGCCTGCAAATCCGCGCTTGAACCGTATTTGAAAATAAGACTCGGTGAGGAATTCAGAGGTGCAAAGACAGACGCGCTGTTCCTCAGTTTGCGAAAGCAAGCTATAAGCAACAAAACCGTTCAGTACGTGGTATATAAATATCTTGACGCAGCAGGGCTTGAGCACAAGCACTATTCGGTGCATAAATTGAGGCACACCGCCGCTACCCTTATGTATCAGAGCGGTAACGTTGACGTCCGCGTACTCAAGGACATACTCGGTCACGAACAGCTCAACACCACACAGATTTACACTCACGTAAGTGACGCTCACATGGAAAATGCGATGGAGCAAAACCCTCTCGCGAGCATAAATCCGAAAAAGACAATAAAATAAACGGAGCGTACCGCAGTACGCTCCGCACGGGACAACTTTGTCAGTTGTTCTCGTCATCCTTTTTGTTGTTCTTTTCCTGCTTGTTCTGGTTCTGATTCTGCTTGTTCTGGTTATCTTTTTCCTGCTTGTTCTGATTCTGTTTGTTCTGGTTGTTCTGCTTATCCATTTGTTTTTTCTCCTTTGTTTGTAAAAGATTTACACAGATATTATCTGCGCGTTAAACGATAAATATTCATCAAATAAGGAAACTATATGAAAAATCTTTATCCTATGAAGCTTCGCCCGGTGCCGAAGAGTGCTATTTGGGGCGGAGACAAGTTATCAAAAGAATACGGCATCACATCTGACGGCACAAACGTTGCGGAGGCGTGGCTGCTTACCGTTAGAGAAAACGAGATGTCGGTAATCGAAAACGGTGAGTTTTCCGGCAAGACTCTCGGAGAAGTTTTAGAGTCCGAGGGGAGTTCTCTTATTGGAAACAACTTCGCTCTTGACCGTTTTCCTTTGCTTATCAAATTTATTGATGCAAAGGATGACCTTTCAATACAGGTACATCCCGACGACGACTATGCCCTCCCGAACGAAAACGAGTTCGGCAAGACCGAAATATGGCACATCGTTGAGGCTGAGCCTCACGCGAAAATAGTTTACGGACTCAAAAAAGGTCTTACAAAAGAGGATTTTGAGCGCGCGGTAAAGGCAAACGATTACGAAAGCGTTCTGAATTACGTAGAAGTAAAACAGGGGGATACCTATTACATCCCGTCAGGCTTGATCCACGCTATTTGCAAAGGAATACTGATCGCCGAGATACAGCAAAATTCTGACGTAACCTACCGAGTTTACGATTACGGCAGAGTCGGAAATGACGGAAAACCGCGCGAACTTCACACGAAAAAAGCTCTTGACTCTGTCATCTGCCACACCGAAGAACAGATAGAAAATTTCAGATATTCTCTCGGACGGGCAGACAACGGGACTGTTTTGGCAAGATCAAAATATTTCACTGTCGAAAAGCACGAGATCTCGTACGGTGAAATCGAACGTGAGGTACGGGATACCAGTTTCGCATCTGTGATATGCGCTTCCGGATGCGGAAAAATAGTATCAAACGGATGCGAATACCAAATAAAAAAAGGAGAAAGTTACTTTCTCCCTGCGGGACTCGGTAAGTACGCCCTCAGCACAGAGCAAGATCTCTCGCTGATAATATCCGAATTATCATAATTAATTTAAGAAATGGATTTTAATATGCACGAAAATCATCGCGACAGAGTAAAACAGCGTTTTTTGCGCGAAAGTCTTGATAACTTTGCGGATCACGAGGTTCTTGAATTTCTGTTGTTTTACGCCATTCCGCAAAAAGACACGAATCCTACCGCGCACATTCTCCTCGAGCATTTCGGTTCTCTCTCCGCCGTGTTTGAAGCTGATATAAATCAGCTTACCGAAGTTCCCGGAATAGGTCATCACGCGGCTACTCTTATAAAAATGATCCCTCAGCTCGCACGCCGATACATAACCGACGGAATAAAGGCGGACGTTGCGTATGACAACGTGAGCAAGATAGGCGATTATCTTATCAAAAGATACGTCGGGTGCTCTGTGGAAACGGTGCTTCTTATGCTGCTCGACAACAAATATCACCTGATAGAATGCGTAAAGGTACACGAGGGCTCGGTAAACTCTGCGGCAATATCCACCAGAAAGCTGGTAGAGATAGCACTTTTCAAACGTGCGTCGATGGTAGTGTTAGCGCACAATCACCCCGGCGGAACCCCGATTCCGTCAAGCGACGACCTGTACACCACGCAGTCTATACTGACGGCATTTCGCTCACTTGATATAAATATGATCGAACACATTCTCGTCGCCGGAGATAAATACGCTCCCCTGCTTCTCTCGTCCGAACGCATTTTCCACTCTGAAGCAAACGTTGATAGAGAATCATTTTACAAAGGACTCATATCCGAAGAACAGTTATAATATGTTATAATATAAGGAAGCGCAGGCATTATGCCTGCGCTTCTTTGCGATTTGCTATATCTTTTCTGAACAAAAATTTGAAAACCGTTCTGATAAACGGCTGAATAAAGAAAAGCTGGGTAAAAAATGCGAACGGGAAGTTGTAGCACATCAATTTAATCCAATCCGCAAGTAAGGTCAAGACATTAAATCCCGAATAAAAAGGATAGTATATGATAGCTGCTATAAAACTCATAGCAGGACACATAAGACCAACCGTAGCACAGATTATAGCGGTTTCGAAAAGCACGGGATTAGTAGTTTTGGGGTCAAAAACACGGCATGCAAGTTTAAATGAACAGGGGCTTCCCATAAGCATCTCAAGCGTAAAAGCAAACGCGAACTCGATAATCACCAAAGCCCATATCGGAAGATTAGTACCGAACATATAAACTCCGCCTTGCGCGTTAATAGCGGAAATTACGGAGTTTTTTCCGGTGATCTGCATAAGCAGGTCTCCGTGCAATACGTACAAACTGAAAAAAACGTACGCGTGAACGGTGACGATAACGGTAAGTAAAGCAAAAACGGTTCTTTGAAATTGATTTCTCGGCATAAACAGCCCTCCTAAGATAAAATAAAATTGAAATAAAAAATAGACACCTGCTGTTCCGTGATCAGATTTACATACCTAATGGTAAAACATGTGTCGTTTTAGGGCTATTTTTAAATTACTTTGTAATAATAACATTTATTTTTGAAAAAGTCAACAATAGGAACAAAAAACTTTTAATAATTATATATCAAGCGTAGTAGTTCTACTATTAGTTTCTATATATAATCTATATATAATATAAAGAAAACGCAGGCATAATGCCAGCGTTTTCTTATGATCGTATTTATTCTTTCCCTGCCATTTCTTTGGCGCGGTCAAGAAATCTGATATATCGCGGATCTTCCTTCACTTTTTCAAACCAAGGCCAATTATTCAAAGCTACGTAAATATCATTTTTCAATTGCCAAAACAACCATAGATACGGTGACCACACGGTATGACCGTCCGGAAAACAGATATCCGTACTGATTCCTGCGCCAACCTTGCTTACGCGAGCATCTCCGAATACCTCAGGGCATCCAACGTTCATCTGCTTACCGTCGGGAATCTTGTTCCAGCGCTCATAAAGCGAAAAAGTTTTTTCCAATCTGCCAAAACCCTCGTCAATTTTTCCACATCCAATAAGAGCGCCTGCCGCTTTAAGAGAAAATTCCGCATAGCATCCACACCACGCTTCGGGAACGCCGTTTTCCTCATTGCAGGTATTATCAAAATGCTCAAGGAGTTTCATTTTGTGTAATTCCCACGCGGCGGTACGTTCGGGTTCCTTAAAGACGTTCTCGGTATCGGAGCCGTAATACATCATATTGTTCCTACCGAGATATTGCATAAAAATCAGCAAATCGTTTGCGTTACGCTCACGTCGATATTCCTCGTATCGATGCTGCAAAAAATATCTTTCTTCGCGAAGCTCGCCGATAGAAATTGCCTCCGACCAATCAAGCTCACTCTTACCTATCTGATCCTCCAATTTATCGTCCGGCGCCGCTAAACACATACGGTGAACGGATTCTCTTCGGTAATGTTCTACAGTACACCCGCTCATTATCTTAGAGTGAATCTCGCAAAGCAGATCAATATTATCGTCAATAATATTCATATTTTTTACGATAGCGTTACCAAGCCAATGCATCACATTATAATTTTTGGGATACTTTTCGTAATATTCTTTTGCAAGCTCGAGCTTTTCAAGATACCCCTCTTTTGAGGTAGGTATTTTAAAATATTTATCAACAAAGCTGTTTACCTCATCCTCTTGCGTAGCTTCGTCATTACCGATAAGTTCATCAACCGAGATTTTAAAAAAATTCGCGATTCGAGGCAAAAGTGTAATATCGGGATAACCATCGCCACGCTCCCATTTACTTACCGATTGAGGTGATATTTTGATCGCCTGTGCCAACTGTTCTTGTGTCATGTTACTTGAAAGGCGGTGTTTCCTTAATCTTTCTGCAAATAACAGTTCCATTCATATCTTCCTTTCCTTATAGATTAGGTAGTACAGCGGCCACTGTCTGATATAATGATACAGTAAAATCGGTATTCCGTCAATAACCTCAAACGACACAAAAATCTACCAACAGTAGGATTTTTCCATAAACAACACAGCCCGCAGCCGATAAAAGCTGCGGGCTTATTTTTGTATCATATTAAAATTCAGTTCTCCATTTCAAGAGAAACGTATCTTCTCATAGCTTCAAAAGATTTATCGCTGATACCGTGTTCCATACGGCAGGCATCCTGTGCGGCAGTCTCCTCGTCTACCCCGAGCTTTATAAGAAAATTGGTTATAAGATCGTGGCGGGCGTAGATCTTCTCTGCCACTTCTCTGCCCGAATCGGTAAGAGAAAGATGACCGTCGGCTCTGACCTCAACGTATCCACCGCTTTTGAGAATACTTATTGCACGGCTGACGCTCGGCTTGGAGAAATTCATATGCTCCGCAACGTCAAGCGAGCGAACGGTGCTTTTGGTTTTAGACAAAACGTATATAGTTTCAAGATACATTTCACCCGATTCCTGAAGCTGCATATTGATCCCTCCTCATATTTTAGATAATATAAACATATTATACATATATAATACCATAATTTATTCCGGTTTGCAAGTCGGTTTTTGCGGATTTTCCGTTATTTATTTTATTTTCGCCTTTTTTGCTTGGTAATATTACCGTATTTTTTGCCGTAAATAGCACAACGGTGTTGTAAAATATGTATATTTTTCAAAAAAAACGAAAAAGCTATTTACAAACGGAATATTATGTGATATAATACATTCAGCAGTTAGTCAAGGCTAACTTTTTAAGTTATACATCGGTTAGCTTCAGCTAATCTTCTGTTAAAACTTTAAATTCCGATTTAGTTTAGGAGCGCTACAATGAATTTAAGATCAGCGGAGGAAGGCAAGGAATACGTTATCAAACAGATCGAGACGGACGACGAGGAGCTTGAATCCTTTCTCTTTTCTCTCGGTTGCTACGAAGGAGAGCCTATCACTGTTATTTCCCATCTTAAAGGCGGATGCATCGTTTCCATCAAAGACGGCAGATACACCATAGACACTCAACTCGCCGAAGCCATAATCCTCGAGTAAAAAGTAAGTAATCAAAGTAATTATTCATTATAATTACTTTTACTTTTACCCATCGGTTAGCCTAAACTAACTAAGATTTAATCAAGTATTTTTCAGTCATCGCTGATAAAATAAATCTACTCTACACATTTTCTTTTCAGGAGGAAAAAACACTATGAGAATCGCTCTTGCGGGTAACCCTAACAGCGGTAAAACAACTATGTACAACGCGCTTACCGGCCGTAACGAAAAAGTCGGTAACTGGGCGGGCGTAACGGTTGAAAAAAAAGAGCACCCTATCAAAAAAAGCTTTTCTAAAGGCTCTGAAGAGCTGATCGCGGTCGATCTTCCCGGCGCTTACTCGATGTCTCCCTTCACGTCTGAAGAAAGTATCACAAGCTCCTACGTAAAAAACGAAAATCCCGACGCGATAATCAACATCGTTGATTCCACCAACCTGAGCCGAAGCTTGTTCTTCACGACACAGC
>CAZGHD010000060.1:0-505 GCA_964525525.1 uncultured Lachnospiraceae bacterium
GACGCAATGTTTATAAAATAATAAATCTAACTTTTTTGCATATTTTCCTATCTAAAATCCATTCCGTTTTTCACTATTATAGTTTATAATGGATTAACTTAAATCACGTGAAAGGAAAAAGCAAAATGTCACAGAAAAAGTTTTTGAAGTACAATACCGCGTGGCGTCGCACCGGCGCTCCTATTATAAAAGGTGACGGAACGTACGCTCAAACGATTACGATGAACCCTCACGCACTTAAGGTAGATAACGATATATATCTTTTTTATGCCGGGGATATGCCTGACGGTAAAAGAAACATCCGCCTCGTTATATTCAAGGACGGCGATTTTTCAAAGCCGGATTACAAGGGAGTAGTTGTTGACAACGGCGAGTGGGGTTCTTTTGACGGATGGTGGTGCGTTTTGCCGAACGGGGTTCGTTGTGGTGATAAATGGCAGCTGTACTATACTGGAAACTGCGGAATGGGCGAAGGTCTTTCGCAATTTCCGGGACTCGGCATGGC
>CAZGHD010000060.1:515-12144 GCA_964525525.1 uncultured Lachnospiraceae bacterium
CATGGCTGTCTCGGACGATCTTATAAACTGGACTAAATACGAAAATAATCCCGTACTTGCTCCGTCTCGCGTTACGGGTGATCCTGATGCTATCGGTATAGCGGGCGGCGGATTCGTGACTCTTCCAGACGGAAAACTGCGTTGGTACTACACGGGATGTCCTACCGTTGGCAGTGAGCACTTTCTCAATCAGCAGAAAAACGTCTGCGTCGCTGAAAGCAAAGACGGTATAAACTGGGAGAGAAAAGGTGCGGTGATCAGCCGCGATCCCGACAGAGACTATAAAGATATAGCGGCGGCTTGCAATGCTCCTGCCTTCTTTGAAGACGGAATTTTCAAGCTTTATTACCCCTGTATCGGTACTCGTTGGGGATTTTACAGCATTTGCTATGCTGAATCAGAAGACGGAATGAACTGGAACGTAGGCGAAGAATACGGTGATGAGCTTGCGCTCGGACCTAATACCAGATCTATTGATATGTCCGCGGGTTATGCTGCTTGGGAAAACGAAATGGTCGAGTATCCAAGTGTTTTCACAAAAGACGGTAAAAAATATATGTTCTATTGCGGTAACGGGTACGGTCACGGCGGTATAGGACTTGCCGAGGCTTGTAGTAGCCGAGTTTACGCAAGAGGCACGGATCTGCTTGCAACCTATAACGGTGAGCGGTACGATCTTACGATAGACGTTGACGTTAACGGTCAGCCGCTTCCTGCGTCTGAATGGAAAAGACTTGACGCAGACTGTAATACCTGGCGTGAAACCGAAATTAACGGCGTTACGGTGCGCGTGATAGTTACCCATACTCTTGACGGACTCCGCGTATTCTGTACCGCAGTATCAAGCGGCGCTCCCGCAGAAGTGACTGCGTGCGTGAAATTCGGTGATATAGCGGCAGAGCAGGGTTCTTTAACTATTGCGGAAAAAGAAATGAAGATGATTACTATTGATCTTACGTTAGGTTAAAAATTAAATAGCAAACGGCGCGCTTAATCGAACTAAGCGCGCCGTTATATATTTTAATCTATGGTAGTGTCAAGCTTGAATCTCATTATCTTACGCAGAGTGTTTTTTGGGAATTCCTCATCTCTGACCTTGATAACGCCGATCTTCTTGTAGGGAACTGCGTCCTTGTTGTACGCGTCGATATATTTTTTGAAGTACTTTTCAGCGTCCTCTATCTCGTTCTTTTCAAGATAATCCTTGTCGGGATATATCTCTGCTACGATCGCGTTGTGAGATATACCGCGGCGGCTTTGTCCCTCGTATATGATAATATCGGTTATACCGGGAACTGCAACCAGCTCGTTTTCGATCTCCTCAGGGTATACGTTCTTACCGTTGGAGAGAATGATGAGGTTCTTTTTACGTCCGGTGATATAAAGAACGTTATCGCGTCTCAGCTTGCCGTAGTCACCTGTGCGGAAATAACCGCGAATAAACGCCTCTGAGGTAGCCTCGGGGTCTTTGTAATAGCCGAGCATTACGTTGGGTCCCTTGACGAGAATTTCGCCTTCTCCGTCCTCGTTCGGCTCGTTTATTATAACCGTGTCCATATCAATGACGTTACCGACACTGCCGGGAACCACGTTTTTCGAGCGGTTTACCGCGATAATGGGAGAACACTCGGTGATTCCGTATCCGTTGAGGGTGGAAATACCGATAGATTCAAAGAAATGAAGAATGGTAGGATTGATCGGAGCACCTCCGGTGATCACCATCTTTATCTCTCCGCCGAATACCGCGCGGATCTCGGAGAATATTCTCTCGCGCTGGTCAACGCCTACCTTGAGCATAGCGTTGCTGACCTTTATCATATTATGAACCAGCTTTTCTTTGCCTTTTTCTTTAAGAACAGCCTGTATCTTGCGATAGAAGGTCTCAAGATAAAGAGGAACGAGAACGAGGTGACCGGGCTTCTGTTCTTTGAGCTCTTTCTGTACGTATCTGATTCCGGCGGAAATATATACCTCGCAACCGATCATAACGTGACCGAGAAGCATTACCGAAGAACCGAAGGTGTGGTGAAGGGGAAGCACGCCGACAGTTTTCTTGGAGAAATCAATATACGGAATAACGTCAGACATATTTGAAAGTATAGAATTCTGAGAGAGCATAACGCCCTTGCCCTTACCGGTAGTGCCGGAGGTGAAAACGAGCAGGGACATAGTCATAGGATCAATAACGGTGGAATGAAATGCCTGTGGATCGTTTGAATATTTTTCCTCGCCTGCCGCGATAAAGTCGGACAGGGTGCTTGCTTTTGACGGGGAATAAAGGTATACGGGAGGGATCACGAGGTCGCAGGCAGAACGGATCATCTCCGCTTTTTCCTCAATATCCTCGTCACAGAAGAGAAATTCTGCATTAGCTTTTTTTGCAGTTTCAGCCAGATCTGTGCCGTTCCAGTCACGGTCAAGCGGAACGAGAATTGCGCCGATGGAAAGCACTGCGAAGTAGGTGAGTATCCACTCGTAAGACGGCTTTCCGCTGACAACTACGTGCTTTCCGGGACAGCCGAGAGCGATAAGCTCGGATGCGAGAGCGCGAACGTCGTCTCTGAGCTTTATATAACTGATAGAAGTTATCTCACCGCCTACAGGAGAACGGCGGAAGGAAAATGCGGTGTTTTCACCGTGATGTACAGCCGCCCATTCAAGCAGCTCACGCACGTTGGTAAATTCTTTCTTTTCGTGTAAAACGTGTTTATTCATAATCGTAATATATCCTTCTAAAAATATAATCAAGGTATTATCGCGGCAGGGTATCAATGAAATCGGAAAGCTCTGAAAAACTTCCGTGTGGGTATACCGAAATATCTGCACTGTTTTTATTTATAATACAGTCGGTTAAAAGAAATACCTGCATTCCGAGTTCTTTTGCTATCATATCTTCGCCTACGTCGTTGCCGACCATAAGACACTGCTCGGGAGCTATACCGAGTGTAGAGCAGACGTCCCTGTAATAGTCCGGGTTTGGCTTGCAGTGGCGCGAATTTTCGTACGTTGTGTAAATCTCGAAGTCAGACAAAGTAAGTCCCGCCCACATCGCTCTTTTTTCAGTAGCGAGAGAGGGAAATAGCGGATTTGTCGCAAGTGCTGTGCGAAATCCGAGAGATTTTGCTTTATTTATGATTTCTGCGGCGGCGGGAGTATATTCGCAAATCTCGCGAACGCCGTCAAATTCGACGCGGTAAAATTCTTCCAAAACGGGAAAAGCAACGTCGGCTGCGTTACCGTAAACGTCTCTGAATTTATCCCAGAACACCTGTTCGTTTGATTTTTCTCCAGTGTTCAGGGTCATGGCCTTCGTGCCTTCCCAAACGGTTTTTATAAGCTTTTCCGGCTCAAATCCGTGCGGCGCGAGTTTTTTTGCAAGAAGGGAAAAATATTTTTTTACGAAAATGTCCTGATCCAGTTTGAGAAGCGTTCCGTCAAGATCAAACAGTATAACTTCTGTTTTCATCTATTTGACCTCCTTTTTGCAGAATGTCACATATTTTTGCAGATTTTCATTTATAAGTGAAAGGCATTTGTAAAAGGTGCCTCGCTCCTCCTCGGTCATGCCGTCGCTTGCATTTGTAAGTATCGTGTCGACTTTTTTAGCGATCTCTGCGGCAACGAGTTTGCCTTTTTCGGTGAGGATCAGCGGCTTTGCATATTTCCGCTTTTCGTTATCTTCACACTCGAGAAATCCATGGCTTTCAAGATGCTTTATAGATCTTGAGATGTTTGCCTTGTCTTCGTCGCATATTTCGCAAAGCATACTCGCGGTTATTTTGTCGGATTTGTGAAGATAGTAAAGGCAGGAAACGTGAGGAGACTTGAGGTCGTATTCTGCCATTTCTGCGGTTTTGATCTTCCTTATACTCCTGCTGATATTTGAGATCAGCACGGTAAAAGTGTGAAATCTCTCTTCCATAAAACCTCCGTTGTTGTAAAAACAACTTTATTATATCATATAATTGTTGTTTTGTCAACTTTATACGGATATAATTTGTATATAATCTTAAATGCAGGTTTCCGTATAAAAGAAAAACGCGCTAAACGGGCACGGAGGGTGCCCGTTTTCCTGACGGAACGCACGTTTTTCCCAAAGTACAGGTAGAGTATTTATATATAATCTAAAATACGGGTTTCCGTATAAAAGAAAAACGCGCTAAACGGGCACGGAGGGTGCCCGCTTTCCTGACGGAACGCTCGTTTTTCCCAAAGTACAGGTAGAATATTTATATATAATCTAAAATACGGGTTGCCGTATAAAAGAAAAACGCGCTAAACGGGCACGGAGGGTGCCCGTTTTCCTGACGGAACGCTCGTTTTTCCCAAAGTACAAGTAGAATATTTGTATATAATCTAAAATACGGGTTGCCGCATATAAGAAAAACGCGCTAAACGGGCACGGAGGGTGCCCGCTTTCCTGATGGAACGCACGTTTTTCCCAAAGTGTAGGCTTGAATATTTATATATAATTTGAAATGCTGGTTATCATACAAAAAACCGCGCTAAACGATAGTTTTTAATCGTTTAGCGCGGTTTAAAAATATTATTTTCTCATCGGAGGATATTTCTCGATTTCGGTATATCCCGCAGCGGCTGCGTATTTTACAGCATCGTCAAATTTATGGCAGAGTGCGTCGGTGCTGTGGCTGTCTCCGTTGATTATTATTTTACAGCCAAGCTCCTTCATACGGCGGAGCAGGGTAAGAGAGGGATACGGCTCTGTACGGTATCCGCGGAACATAGCACCTGTGTTGATTTCAAATGCGGCTCCGAGTGACGCGAGGTGTTCAAGAGTTTCAAGCGCGGCATTCATATATTGAGGATCGCTGTCGTCAAACAGGCAACCGCCCTCGTTGAATTTAGTAACAAGATCGTAGTGACCGATCACCGCAGGACCGAGCGAAGATACCGAAGCAAGCTGCTCGTAATATCTCTTGGCATATTTGATAAAATCTCCGCCGAAATGCTCGTTTACATCATTTTTCATAATACCTGCCGCGTGATCTACCGGACAATATACGCCGTCGTCGGTCACAACGTAGTGGCAGGATACGATAAGATAATCAAGATCACTCGTGTCAAGATCGGAATATATATCAAGCTCAAGACCTGCAAAAATTTCAAGTTTTCCTGCATACTCTTTTTTTAGTTTGGATATATCGGAAATATAATCTTTATATTTATCTGAATGCATTGCCCAATCGGTTTCAATATTCATGGGTGAATGGTCGGAAAAACCGAGCGCGTACATTCCGTGTTTTACGGCAAAATCGGCCATTTCCGAGAGAGAATTCCGGCCATCGCTATAGTTCGAGTGTGTATGAAAATCTGCGTAAGCCATATTTTACTCCTTTGATACGTATTTTGAAAGCGCACCGATAAGCGCCTCGTCCGCTACTGCTTCTACGGTGACTGCTTCAAAACCGTAATCAACGTTCTCTACCTCGGCGTTGTTGTATATTCGCCCCAGCGCGGCTTGTTCTGCGTTGGGAATAACGAATTTTACCCGTCTTTTGCCGTCTCTGAGCATCTCGTCTATTATATTCGCCAGATCGTCAAGTCCCTCGCCTGTGAAAGCGGACAGACAAATAGCTCGCTGTCCCTCGAATTTTGGACGCGCAGTGAACGCAAATTCAGGATTTCTGTCACACTTGTTGAAAATATATAGAGTAGGCTTACCGGTCGCATTAAGATCGCTCAAAATGCTTTCTGTAACCTTGAGCTCCTCGCTCCATTCAGGGTCAGATGCGTCTATCACAATCAGCAAAATGTCTGTATATACCGCTTCGTCAAGTGTTGATTTGAAAGCCTTGACAAGATGGTGGGGCAGTCGGCGGATAAATCCGACGGTGTCGGTTAAAAGCAATTCTTTACCGCTCGGCAGAGTGAATTTACGGGTGGTGGGATCAAGAGTAGCGAAAAGCTTGTCCTCCGCGAGTATTCCCGCACCTGTCATTTGATTGAGCAGAGTGGATTTACCTGCATTCGTATATCCCACTATCGCCGCGGTCGGAATACCTGAGCGGATTCTTGAAGATCTGATGGTACGGCGATTTTTTTCGAGGTCGTCAAGCGCGGCTTCAAGTGCTTCAATTCTGCGCTTCAGGTGACGTCTGTCCGTTTCCAGCTTGGTTTCACCGGGACCTCTCGTTCCGATACCGCCGCCGAGGCGGGAAAGTTCGGTTCCTTTACCGATAAGACGGGGCGCTGTGTATTTAAGCTGAGCCAATTCTACCTGCAGTTTACCGTCAGCGGTAACTGCGTGCTTTGCGAAAATATCGAGTATCAGCATACTTCTGTCAAGCACGGATACACCGTCGAGCGCATCCTCGATGTTACGGATCTGGGAAGGGGAGAGCTCAACGTCAAATACGACAAGAGAAACGTCGTTGTTTTTTGCAAGCTCGGACAGCTCGGATATTTTTCCGCTGCCGATGCAGGTCTTTGCGTCAAACTTGTCTCTGTTCTGCACGAAGGTGGCAACCAACTCACCGCCTGCGGTATCAATAAGTCTGCCCAGTTCTTCGAGGGAACGTTCGCACTCGCTGTCACTCATGTCGGGTGTGTGTATTCCAACCGCTATCGCGCGGATTATTTCTTCTTCCTTTATATTTTCGTGAATATTCATATTACTCCTTATTTCTCTTTTGGAAACGACAAAAGGGCGGTATCTTCGGTAACCTCCGAAACAATTCCGCCCTTAAAAAATCAGATATAAAACAGCAAATTATTTGCCTGCCTGAGCAAGACGCTTCTTGAATCTGTCAACACGACCGCCAACGTCAACAAGCTTCTGCTTTCCGGTGAAGAAGGGATGACACTTGGAACAAATTTCAACGTGGATCTCGCCAGCCTTGGTGGACTTGGTCTCGTAAGTAGCGCCGCAAGCACACTTAACGGTTACTGCGTTATATTCGGGATGGATTCCTGCTTTCATTTTATACACCTCTTAATTATATTTCAGTTAAATTCATCAGTTATATTGATTATAACACATATCTCCGATAAAATCAAGTGTTTTGTGATATTTTCTGCATTATTTTTGAATTTTTTGGCTTTTAAACATAAAGCAGAGGATCTCCATACCTGTTCTTGCCGGATTTTTACAGCCCAACATAATAATTATATCAAAATAGCATCCTGAAAGTCAATACCAAAAGGTCAATGTGCACAAATTTCTGCGAAATATACAAAAAATAATCATATAATTTGTATAAACCGTGTATTGCAAAATCTATTTAAGTGTGGTATTATATAGACAAGGAAAGGGTGAGTCCGATGTACAAATAAGTAAGACCGAAAAAATAAACGGTCAGAGGCACAGACTTTGACAAAAGTCAGAGTCGAAATAAACGGTCATACCGACCGTCGTAAGGAGTAAAAAAGAAGTAAGGAAGAAGGAGAAGTAAATCTCAAAAATCTGCTTGGCAGAAGCAAAAACACTGTCCAAACGGTAGCTTCCTCAAACAATAACCCGATAGTCCCGGAGTTATCTCACTTACGAGAAATTGATATATAGTCGGGGGATAAATGCGAGAGCTTGATTTGAGAAGTTGTACCGCATCCCATAGAAAGAGAGGTTAATCAATGATGTTAGATATCAAGAGTGAACATAAATGACCCTTGGCTGCAATCTGGTGTTAGCGGTCAAGGGTCATTTATTTTTGCCTTTGATAGAGAATATGAAAACGGATACCGTGCACGGTATCCGTTTTTTTTTGCTTGTTTTGAGTATGTAGTTTGTTTCGTGGAAATCTCAAAAATCAAGATCTACTTTAGATATTGCAAGGCGATCCATGGATTTTTCTCCTGCGCTCGCATCACCACTGCTGTATGCTATCAGCATTTCCTTTTCATTTAAGAACAGAGGGGCTACGTAGCAGTAAGCTTTGGTGGTATCCGAATGAATATATTCCATTTTCAATATTCTCGATACCGATTCATCAGTTTCGGCGATAGCAAGAGGTGCTCGTCCGGCGTGACCTTGGGGAGGAGTTAGTCCGTTATATTTCGGAATTGGGTTCCAAATAGCGTATGTTTTTCCCGAATAAGGATTTTTCCTTACTGTTATCGGAGAGCAAACGGCTGTAAAGCAGCTCGGATGAGGTGTTGACCAGTGATCGCCGCCGTCAAGAGAAATAGACTGATACTGATACGCCTTGTCACTGCGGAAGAAGCACTTGAGCACGTTCGGGGCTATCTCTATTACCTCACCTTCCTGAAGTCCGGGATTTGACTGATTGAAAGGCATATAAATCGAGTCTTTCGACGTACGCCATGTGAGACCGTCATCATCGGAAAAAACAAAATTTCCAAATGTGTGGGAGGTAGGGGAGCGTCTTCGCTTTCCTTCCTCCTGCTTCTTTTGGCAACCCGCATGGATGGAATGGGGATAGATCAGCCTTCCGGACGATAATCTGACAAGGCGCGCGTTATTAACTCCCGAGCGACAGGCGTATACCTCAGATGAGCATTCAACAAAACCACTGAAGGTGTCGCCTTCGTCATAAGAGCGCGTAAAATATTTGTGACGTATCCAGCCTTGCTCTCCAATAGGTAGACCGAACAAAAGTCCGAGATTTCCGTCTGTCAGACGAATAAGTGACGTGCTGTTGATGTTCCAGACGCCGAAGTCGCTTGCGCGAAGAAGTATTTTTGGCTCTGACCAGGTTTCACCCTCGTCGCTTGAACGAATGGAGGCAATGTTACACGGTGCAAGGTCACCTGCCGAGTCACCGTGGAACTGTCCGTAAACGTAAAGTATGGAGTTGTCTTTCAGTCGGATAAACGAGCCTTCGCTGTTTCTCGGGTTACCCGGACCTGGGATTATTTCAAAAAGAAGTTTTCCTCTGTCCACGTTGATTACCTCTTTTCAATAAGAATTTTCTTTATTTTAATCTCGTTTCCGGCCGTGTAGGAAACGACGAGTTCTTCATCGGACAAAAAGATTCCTGCAGGGCTGTGAAGCGGAACATCGTCAGATTCATCTATTACTGTAGGCACCTCGGGACGAAGAGTATCTTCTGAAAGCAGGGAGATGGAAATGGGAGAAAGCCCAAGGTTACCTTCGGTATTCGTACGGCCGAGATAGTTGGGAGTAGGATTCCAAACGGAATAAAAATTACCGTCGGTGCTCTTGATCGTTTTCATAGGAGAGCAGGCCGATGAGAAGCGAGAAGGCTCAGCCGGCGTCCAGAATTCACCCGCATCGGTAGAAAGCGAGAAGTACTGGCACATCATGTCGGTTGCAAGGGAAGCCTTTAATACGTCGGGAACTATCTCAACGACCTCAAGATGGCGAAGTCCGGTTTGGGTAGAAGAAAAAGTCGGGTAAAGATCGTCAGGAGAGGAAACCCACGTTTCTCCGTCGTCGGTAGAACACGAGAATATAGCAAATTCGCGAATATCAGCCCGTGCACAGCCGTTATCCTTAAAAGCACCGGTACGGTAGGTCATAGGGATAATTATCTTTTGATTTTCGGTCATCAAAACACTGTCATTCTGCAAAATAAAGTATCCATTATAAAGGTCGTAAGAACATTCCTCGGTTCTGAAATAAACCATCTTTTCTTCGTCGTTTGAACGAAGCATAACGGTGATGTAGGTCCAATCAGCAGTAACCTCTTCCGTGAAGAATACGCCTATATCTCCGTTTTTCATACGTAGGAGAGAAAGACCGTCAAGCTGTTTGTCAGAGTGATAAAGTACGCTTGGCGCAGACCAAGTGTTTCCGGAATCGCTGGTGGTTACGGTTATTATATCCGTCCCGTTTTGAGATTTTTCTATATATGCAAACATTAAATCTCCGTTCAAAAGAGCGATAAAAGATCCATTTTGAACTGTAGAGTTATTCTTTGCAGATATTTTGTAACTGTCGTTTATAATACATTTCATATTAATTCTCCATTCCGCCGCCATCGGCGGCACAAATAGTATTTCACGCTAATTTTTTCAAAAATCAAGATCAACTTTGGAAACTGCAAGGCGCTGCAAGGACTTTTCACCAAGGCTTGCATCTCCGTTGCCGTAAGCGATAATAGCTTCTTTTTCGCTGAGGAAGAATGGTGCAACGTAGCAGTAAGCTTTGGTTAAGTCAGAATGAACGTATTCCATTTTTAATATTCTTGAAACGGTATCGTCGGTTTCTGCAACGACAAGCGGAGCTCTGCCGAATTGTGCCAGGATATTTTTCCTGCCGTTATACTTGGGGATCGGATTCCAGAACGCATACGTTTTTCCCGAATACGGATTCTTCCTTATAGAAATGGGTGATGCGGGGCCGGTGAAGCAGCTTGGATGCGGTATTGACCAGTGCTCGCCTCCGTCAAGTGATATGGATTGATATTGATAGCATTTATCCGTGCGGAAAAAGCATTTGAGCACGTTGGGCTTTATCTCGATAAGCTCGCCTTCCTGAATTCCGAGAAGTGTTTGAGTGCATGGCATATATACCATACCTTCGGACGTTTTCCAGGTGTATCCGTCGTCGTCCGAGAAAATAAAGTTTCCGTAAGTGTGCGAGGTGGGAGATACGCCTCTTTTTCCTTCTTCTTGAATTTTTTCACATCCGGCGTGGATCGAATGCGGATAGATGAGTCTGCCGGAGGACAATCTTACCATTCTTGAATTGTTTATACCCGATCGGCAGTCGTATAGCTCGGACGAACATTCAACGAATCCTTCGAAGGTTTCTCCCTCGTCATAAGAACGTCCAAAATATTTGTGACGTCTCCAACCCTTTCCGGGAAACGGGTAATTAAAAAATATGCCTATACCGCCGTCCTGCAAACGCGTGAGTGACACACTTATCAGGTTGACAACACCGAAGTCTGCAGCGTTAAGCAACGGGCGCGGCTTGCTCCAGGTTTCTCCGTTGTCCTTTGATACGATAGAAACCAGATCGCACGGCGCAAGGTCGGAAGCGGAATCACCGTGATACCTTCCGTAAACCATGAGAATCGATCCGTCCTTTAAGCGAATCATATCTCCTTCGCTGTTTCTCAGCTGTCCCTCTGTTGGAGGAATGGTAAATATAAGTCTTCCTCGATCCATAAAATTCTCCACAAATTTCTAATAAATTTCAAATGATATATTACATTATAGCACTAAACGTCAAAAAAGACAACAATAAATAGAAAAAGGAGTAGGGAAAACCTACTCCTTTCGGAATTATAAATTAATACATTCCGCCGCCCATGCCGCCTGCACCGGGCATAGCTGCGGGAGTTTCTTCGGGCTGACTTGCGATAACAGCCTCGGTAGTAAGAACGGTGGATGCAACAGATGCCGCATTCTGAAGAGCGGAACGGGTAACCTTAGCGGGGTCGATGATACCTGCTTTTACCATGTCAACGTACTCTTCGTTGTAAGCGTCAAAGCCGTAACCCTTGATGCCGCTGTTCTTAACCTTGTCAACAACTACAGCGCCTTCGAGACCTGCGTTGGTTGCAATCTGCCAAAGGGGAGCTTCAAGAGCCTTGAGAACTATCTTAACACCGGTCTTCTCGTCACCGTCAACAGTGTCGATAAGAGCGGCAACGTCGTCAATAACGTTGATATAAGCGGTTCCGCCGCCGGGAACGATACCTTCCTCAACTGCAGCGCGGGTAGCGTTGAGTGCGTCCTC
>CAZGHD010000061.1:0-11715 GCA_964525525.1 uncultured Lachnospiraceae bacterium
ATATCGGCTTTTTTACTGTCCTTCAGAGTCCGAAGTATATTCCGCAGGATTTTTATCAATAGTCTTTTTTTATTTCAAAGTAAGCTCTGTCGTGCTTACATACGGGGCACATGGCGGGCGCAGATTTTCCATAATGGACGTGTCCGCAATTTTTGCATATCCACCCTTCTTCTTTGTTGCTTTCAAATACGGTTCCGTTATTTACCGCCTCGGCGAAACGTCTAAAGCGTTCTTCGTGAGCTTTTTCTATCTTTGCCACACCCTCAAAGAGGAATGCGATAGCGTCAAATCCCTCGTCTCTTGCCTCTTTTGCAAATCCCGCATACATTTCGCTCCACTCGTAATGCTCGCCGCCTGCGGCATCAAGCAGATTACCGTAAGTTTCCCCAACCTCGCCTCCGTGAAGGAGCTTAAACCATATCTCTGCGTGTTCCTTTTCGTTTCCCGCGGTCTCGTCAAATATATCGCCTATCTGCCTGTATCCGTCCCGTCTTGCCTTTGAAGCGTAAAAGGTATACTTGTTTCTTGCCTGAGATTCCCCGGCGAATGCCGCCATAAGATTAGCCTCTGTGCGCGAGCCTTTAAGTTCCATAACATTCTCCCCATAAAATAAATTTGATATTATTATCACCGTTTTACAGGAAAATATGTAAAAAGAGCCATAAAGGTTTTTGATCATAAAAATCATAGGTGGATTACAAAGTCTGCTTATAAACGAGCCGTTTATTATTTCAACGCAAGTTAAACAAAGCGTTTCTTGTTATTTTTTCTAAACTATGTTATCATATTATCGGAACGAGCGCGCTGTTACCTTGCAATAAAGGAGATGTACACATTGGAAATTAAATTATCCAAAATAATGAAAGAACTTCGTATAAGCCGCGGAAATACGCAGGAAGAACTGGCAAATTTTCTTGGTGTCACCATACAAGCTGTTTCTAAATGGGAACGCGCAGAGGGAATGCCTGACGTTACTTTCTTACCGCAGATAGCAGGTTTTTATGCGGTCACCGTAGATACGCTGCTCGGCGTTGACGAGACTGCAAAACAAGCAAAAATAAACGAAATATGTGAAGAATACGACCGCATCCGACAATGTCCTCCGAGAGAAGACGGAACTCTTGTTGTCGAAAACAACATTGAAGCAGGAATAGATTATCTTCGAGCCGCACTCCGTGAAATTCCGAATTGCTGGCATTTGATGCAAATTCTCGCATCTGATCTGTGGTATCACTCAAAATCCAAAGCAGAAAATGAAAAAGCCGAGCTTCTGGACGAGGCAGAAGTATTATGCAGAAAAATTTTAAAAGATTGTATGGAGGACAGATGGCGGCACTGTGCAAATGAAATACTCTGCTTAATTTTGTTTGAGCAGGGAAACAAACAGCAGGCGGCTGATTTAGCTTGGCATCTGCCCGGTGCAGTCGGCTCAAACGATTTTATGCTGACCAATGTTCTCGAGGGTGATGATCTGGAGCGTCAGTTAAATATATCTATCCGCGAATTTATCCGTTTAGCATATTTATCGGTAGTGAAACTAAATGACAGCGGTTTTCCCAAGCAGCGTTTGCGGGATCAGGAACATATAAAAATACAGCTTGAAGCTATCACGAACGGAATATATACCGATTGAGTTTATCGCTAACCCAACTTTTAAAAAACAAGATAAACAAAAAAAGCCCCTTCGATTTTTAACACGGTCGAAGGGGCTTTTGCGCTTTATTTATCTAAACTTACACCGGCTTTTACTCTTTTATCAAATACGCCGCGTTAGTGGGGCAAACCTTAACGCAGATATCACAGTCGGTACATCTTTCTTCGTCTATTGAAAACTTACCGTCTTCACTTATAATTATCGCGCTGCGAGGACATTCAACGTCGCAGGTACCGCAGCTTATACATTTTTCCTGGTCAATACTGTGCATCATAATATATTTCCTCCAATTTAATTTTTAGCTTTTTTTCTGTGTTTTAACATTCTGAGCTTCACGTATATGCCGGGCAGATGGTGAACGAGGAAGTCTTTCAATTTGTTTCTTACAGCGGTAAATCCGTCGTGCAAACGAACAAGGAACATATACGGAACGTGCTTACCGGTAACGCAAACGTCAAGGAACCGCTCGTACCGTTTTCCAATCCACGCTGGCATAGCAAACGCCCTCTTGTATCTCTTGACGAAGAACATAAAGAACGCTTCTATATAAAGCACCTGCTCCTCCGGGAACTGCGGCTGAACAAGCGGAACGCGTCTTTGGGTGAAATCACCCTCCGGGATAAATCCCGCTTCCTTTGATATTTCGTACAAAGGAGTTCCTTCATACGGGTAGAAAATATTGGGGATAACGCGGTCGCTCTTCATTTTAGCGTTGAGCTTTATCGTCTTGAGTGCGCGGTGTATATCCTCGTGCGGCAGACCTATGATATTGTAGGTAAGCTGAGGAATACCGTATTTGTGGAACCACTCGGAACAGCGTAGGATCATCTCGTCGGTCTGATAGCGGCGCAGATATTTGAATCTCATCTCCTGATCTCCGCTTTCAAGTCCCATATCCACGGTATAGAATCCGCATTCCTTCATCTTGCGTACGGTATCCTCGGTAAGAATATCAAACCTGATGTTACCAGTACACGGCAGGCCTATCTCCTTTTTATAAAGCTCGATAAACGTGTCAAACCAGTCGGGAAACATATTGAAGATAGCGTCGCGGAAATTTATGAATTTGATATACGGGTGCTTCTCTATCAGGGTTTTCAGATAGAGTATCGCGTTCTCGGGAGAACGGAAGCGCGCGTATATTTTCTTGTTGGGATAAACCTTTCGAAAATTTCCGTTACCGCAGTAGGTACAGTTATAAAAACATCCGCGGCTGACGACCACGATAGCCGTACCGACCTTTGAAGACTCAAGATTATCAAAATCGAAAAGGTCAAAGTCGGGAATCGGGATACGGTCAAGATCAGCGAAAAGCGGGCGGATCTTATTTTTCTTTATCGTCCCGTCAGGGAGCTTGAAATAAAGGCTCTCTATATCGGTATAATCCTCACCTGCGCTCATCTTGTCGCAAAGCTCAAGCTCAGCATATTCTCCGTCGCCGACGCATACGCAGTCAACTCCGTCTATAGCAAGAACCTCATCCGGAACCAAAGTACAATGGTAACTACCGCAAATTATAAAAACATCGGGATACACTTCACGGGTCCATTTTATATACATTTGAGCATCGGGGAAAGCGGTGGTTCTGATAGAAAATCCGATTATATCGTATTCTCCCGCTTCAGCGAGGCGTTTTTTGAACATTTCCTCGGTATGAAGATTCAAAAGATGAAGAAGGCCAACCGAGTGACCGCCCTCTTTAAGCACAGCGGATATAGACGCAAGACCTTCGCTGTAGTTACCGCCGCTCGTTTTGGCCGTACAGTCACGGTCGGTATAGTCGGGGTAAACCAAAAGCATTCTTGCTTTTCTTCCGTGTAAATTTTTCATTATATAAACCTTTCAACGTTCTTTACCTTTTGGCGGATACGCCTAAAAAACACAGGCATACTCCGACCATTTTTCATTATATCACAATTAAGTGTCTCTGTCAACCGAAACGGCGGTCTTACGACCGCCGTTAATTTAAAATTTTATATGAACACCGAGACGTCAAAATTCGACAGTGCCTCTGTTTTTGGTAAGCTGATACGCAGTGACGTATCTTTTTTCTATCGACTGTTCGAGTTTTGATTTTCTATCGTTTTTTTGTTTTATCGGTTCTACTGCTACGGTAGTAAGTCCGAGCCGTCTGCCGGCGAATACGTCAACCAGAAGCCGTGTGCCGACTATAACGGTATTTCCGGGATCACTTCCCATCTTTCTCATCGCCGATGACAGTGCGCGAACGCTCGGTTTTTGGGCATCCGAGCACGCGGGCACGGGCAAATTTTCGCAATATTTTCTGACTCTGCTCTCGTCCGCGTTTGAAACTATCGCTACTCTGATACCGTGAGAAAGAAGCGCAGAAATCCAAGCGCGCACCCGTTCATTAGGCTCTTTTTCATCGTAGGCAGACAGAGTGTTGTCTATTTCAGCTATTACCGCTTTCGCACCGATACATTCAAGAAACTCGGGAGTCAGGTCAAGGAAGCTGTTCATCATATATTCAGGTACAAAATACTGTTCTAACATAAAGTTCTCCGGGGGAATTTTTCAAATATTTTATATATTAGCAAAAAATTCGCGATTTGTCAAGAATTTTTTTCGACTTACTATCTTATTCTTGACTTTTTTGTCCCTCGAATATATAATTATTATGTAGATAACGTATTATAATTTTGAAAGGAAATAAACAACCATGAAATTCGGTACACTTTACGCATATTGGGTACGTAACTGGGGCGCTGACTACTGTGCACTCGCAAAGAAGGCAAAGACCGCCGGTTTTGACGTTCTTGAAGTAGGCGCGGGCGACCTTCTTAATATGAGTGACGCTGAGCTTGAAGAACTCAGAGTTACCGCGAAAGATCTCGGTCTTGAGATCTCCGCTAACCTCGGCCCTCCCAAGGATAAGGACGTTTCCTCCGCTGATCCCGCTATCCACGAGGCAGGCGTAAAATTCCTTTGCGATATTATGCACCAGATGGTAAAGCTCGACTGTAAGATACTCATCGGCGCGCTTTATAACTGCTGGCCCTACGACTTCAAGGATCTCGACAAGGAAGGTCTTTGGAAGAGAGCTGTCGCAGGTATGCAGAGAGTCGGTGACGAGGCTGACCGTCTCGGTATCACAATCGCGCTTGAGGTTCTCAACCGTTTTGAGACTCTGCTCGTTACAGACGCGGCTGAAGGCGTACAGTTCTGTAAAGACGTAAACAGAAAGAGCGTTAAGGTGCTTCTTGATACCTTCCACATGAACATTGAGGAAGACGATATTCCCGCGGCTATCCGCGCTACCGGCGATTGGCTTGCTCACCTTCACGTAGGCGAAGGCAACCGTAAGCTCCCCGGTATGGGTCACCTTGACTGGAAAGCTATCGGTGCTGCTCTGCGCGACATCAACTTTGACGGCATGGTAGTTATGGAGCCGTTTATGAAGATGGGCGGCAACGTAGGCTCTGACATTAAAGTATGGCGCGACCTCTCCGGCAATGCTGACGAAGCAGGAATGGATAAGATGATCGCAGATTCCGTTACCTTCCTCCGCGCGGCGTTTGGCGGCCGATAAATTAACAGAAAGCAGGAAAATAAAATGCCCCGTATTTGGACTATCGGCGAGCTTCTCGTCGAGATAATGAGACCCTCAACAGGCGTGCCGTTAAACGAGCCCGGTTATTTCCGCGGTCCGTTCCCGAGCGGTGCTCCGGCTATATTTATAGATTGCGCGGCAAGACTCGGTCTTGACTGCGGTATCATCGGCGCGGTAGGCGATGACGATTTCGGACGTTGCCTGACCGAAAGACTCACAAAAGACGGAGTTGACATCTCTCACGTAGCGGTAAGCTCCAAGGTATCTACCGGTTGTGCTTTCGTTACTTATTTTGAGGATGGCTCGCGTAAATTCATATTCCACATAGGAAACGCCGCTTGCGGCGAGATAAATGCGCCGAACGACGGCTGTGAGGCAGGCGCAGAGTTTCTCCACATTTGCGGATGTTCCCTTTCCGCCTCCCCCACTATGGGCGGAGAAATACTCAAGACCGCGCGTAAATTCCTCGCGGCAGGCGCGAAAATCTCCTTTGACCCCAACATCCGTCCCGAGCTTCTTCGCGACGACTCGTCAAAGAGCATCATTGCGGAAGTACTGGAAAACACCTCTGTGCTTCTTCCCGGCGTCGGAGAGCTTCTTATGCTCACCGAGTGCGACACGATTGACGCCGCACTTGAGAAAGTATTCAAGAATCCCGCGCTCGACGTCGTTGCTATCAAGGATGGCAAGAGAGGCTGCCGCGTGATTTCGAGAAGCGAAGACTTCAAGATGGGTATATACCCGATAGAAGTACTTGACTCCACGGGCGCGGGCGACTGCTTTGACGCGGCGTTCGTATCAGGCATCGTCGAGGGACGCTCCCTTACCGACTGCGCTAAGCGTGCTACCGCCGCTTCTGCTTGGGGTATCAACGGATTCGGTCCGATGGAGGGAAACATCTCCCCAGAAAACGTTGAAAAGCTCATAGCAGAAAACGAATAATCAAAAACTCTAAACGGAGCCCATGCCCGTGGGCTCCGTTTCAAAATATCAGTAATTCGGGAGAAAGTGAATATAAAAATGTCTTTTGTAAACGCAAGAGAAATGATACGTACCGCACAGAAAGAGGGCTACGCTGTTCCCGCCTTCAACGCGGAAAACCTTGAAATGATCCAGGCGATAATCTCCGCCGCAGAAAAAGAAAAATCCCCCGTTATGATACAGACCACCGCTCCCACCGTTCGCCATCTTACCCTTCACGGCGCAGTTGCGATGGTTCGCTCGATGGCTCTCCGAACAAAGATTCCGGTTGCTCTCCATCTTGATCATTGCGAAAACCCCGATGACGTTATTTACGCCATGAAAGAGGGTTACACCTCTGTAATGTACGACGGCTCCAAGCTCTCGTTTGAAGAAAATGCGGAGAATACCCGCCGCCTCGCGACTCTCGCGCACGAATACGGTGTTTCTATCGAGGCTGAGCTCGGTACTCTCGGCGGCAAAGAGGACGGCGCAGGCGCAGGCGTTCTCGCTTATACCGACGTTGAGGAAGCTCGTAAGTTCGCTGCTTATACCGGCATCGACTATTTTGCAGTAGCTATCGGTACCGCTCACGGTTTTTACAAGGGCGAGCCCAAGCTCGACTTTGACCGTCTTGCCGCTATCCGCAACACCGTTGACGCTCCGCTCGTTCTTCACGGCGGCTCCGGTATTCCGGACGAGCAGGTCAAAAAATGTATCTCCCTTGGTATCGCAAAGGTAAACGTAGCGACCGAGCTTCGTGACGCTATGACCAAAGCGGTACGCAAGGCACTTGAAGACGAAAAGATCATAGATCCCAAGAAATTTATGGGTCCCGGCAGAGACGCAGTAGAAGCACTCTGTATCGAAAAGATCCGCGTTTGCGGTTCCTCGGGCAAGGCTGAACTTAACTTCAGCACCATAGACTGATCTTAACCAAATGATAAGAAAACCCGAGAATTTTCTGCCGCTGACAAAAAAAGAAGCCGACGCAAGAGGATGGGACCGCCCCGATTTCGTTTACGTTACGGGCGACGCGTACGTTGACCATCCCAGCTTCGGAGTTGCGATAACATCCCGCGTGCTCGAGGACGCGGGATTTCGCGTTGCGATACTGTCTCAGCCCGACTGGAAAACGCCTGAGCCTTTTAAGGAATACGGGCGTCCGAGGCTCGGATTTCTCGTCACAGGCGGAAATATAGACTCAATGGTCGCACACTACACGGCGGCAAAGCGCCGTCGTTCGTACGACTACTACTCCCCCGGCGGAAAGATGGGACTCCGTCCCGACCGCGCAACGATCGTATACTGCAACAGAATAAGAGAGGCTTACGGAGACGTGCCGATAATAATCGGCGGACTTGAAGCGTCATTGCGCCGCCTCGCTCATTACGATTACTGGAGTGATAAGGTGCGCCGCAGTATCCTCGTTGATTCCCGTGCGGATATTCTCACCTATGGAATGGGAGAGAACATTCTGCGCCGAATAGCCGAACTGCTTGACCGCGGAGTTCCGATAAAAAAGATCCGCGACGTGCGCGGTACGGTGTATCTGTGCGACAGGGATGACGAAGTGCATTTCCCTGTTGCCGCATCCTTTGACTACGACGTGATAAAAGAGGACAAGGTGGCATACGCCGACGCCTTCGCTCGTCAGTATAAGGAGAACGACGCTATCTCCGGACGCGCGATAGTGGAGTACTACGATTCAAAAAAAGCGGTACAGAATCCCCCGATGCCCCCGCTTGAGCGCGAGGAGCTTGACGAGGTGTATTCCCTGCCGTATATGCGTACCTATCACCCGTCGTATGAAGCTGACGGAGGCGTGCCCGCAATAACCGAGGTGCGCTTTTCGATAACCCACAACAGAGGGTGTTTTGGAGGTTGTAATTTCTGTGCACTCGCGTTTCACCAAGGTCGAACCGTGCGTTCGAGAAGCAGCGAATCCGTTATTGAGGAAGCCAAACTTCTCACCACATTCCCTGATTTCAAAGGATATATAAACGACGTAGGCGGTCCCACCGCAAACTTCCGTTATCCCGCCTGCAAAAAGCAGCTTGAACACGGTGTCTGCCCTGATAAAAAATGTCTTGCGCCCGCACCGTGTAAAAATCTTATCGTAGATCACACGGAATATACCAAACTGCTTTCCGATATTGCCGCTATCAAAGGTATCAAGAAGGTTTTCGTCCGTTCGGGCGTGCGGTTTGACTACGTAATGGCGGATAAAAACGAGGACTTTTTCAAATCCCTCGTTGAAAATCACGTCAGCGGTCAGCTTAAGGTTGCGCCCGAGCACTGTTCGGCGCACGTTCTCTCGGCTATGGGAAAACCCGATTTTTCCGTTTACCGCAAATTCAGAAAAAGATTTTTTGAAATCACAAAAGAAGCCGGCAAAGAACAGTACATGGTTCCGTATCTTATGTCGAGCCATCCGGGATCATCGCTGTCAGACGCGCTTGAGCTTGCGCTCGAGCTGAAAGAAAACGGCTACTCACCCGAGCAGGTGCAGGATTTCTATCCCACACCGGGCACTGCGTCAACCGTTATGTTCTACACCGGGATAAATCCTTTCACCGGCAAGAAAATATACGTTGCCGATTACGAAGAGAAACAGCTTCAGCGCGCCCTGCTTCAGTACGGAAGACCGGAAAATGCCGACAAGGTAAGAACCGCGCTCAAACGCCTTGGCAGAACTGATCTTATCGGTCACACAAAGGATTGCCTCGTGCGCCCCGAGAGACCTAACAGCGCACCGCGCAAACCTAAGAATAACGACCTGCCAAGGAAAGATCCAAGCCCGAAAAAGCAGACTCCTACAGGCAACAAAAAGCCGTCCGGCTGGGCAAAAAGCACCCCGAAAAACATCAAAGGCACGCGCAAAAGCAAATCTCAAAAAAGCGGTAAAAGAGATGACCGTCATCTTTGATTCTCCGGGGGCGCGCACCCTCTCGTCCTATCTCCGAGCTAACGGGATATATTCGGTAGTCCGCGCGGATCTAAACGCGCCCGAGCTCGTTGTAGCAAACACCGCGGTAATCACCGACGAGAATGCGAGCATCATCCCGAAGTTAAAGAATACGTATGAAAATCTTCGGGTGATATATCTCAGCACGGACGCTAAAACCCCGCCGTTTTACGATACACGGGTCTCCGCAGCAGAAGAACTGCTACGCGCATTCCCGCCCGTGACCCCGATGATATTCGCTTACGGAATAGTCATTGACGTAAGATCAAGATCTCTGGAAAAATGCGGAAAAGCGATAGCGCTCACCCCGTCCGAGTTTGATGTACTGCGCTGTATAGCAACGACTGCCCATCCTCTCTCAGCATCGCTTTTGTCCGAGCTTGCGCTCGGAGAAGAAAATCCGCGCTGCCTTATGACCCACGTTTCGAACGTAAACCGAAAATCAAAAGAAACGTTCGGCAAAAAGCTGATAGAGTCAGACAGAGCGCAAGGGTATTCGATAATTTTATAAAACAAAATGGAGCGTAAAAAACGCTCCATTTTTAATATTAAACTCTATTCCCCCGACACTTTTATCTCGACACCTGATGCTTTGAGTTTTTCTCTCCACTCGTCGGCAAAAGGCTTGCCGGACGGAATCGGGTCGTAGACCTCTTTGCCGAGAGACGCGATCTTATCCCGTCCCATTTCGTGATACGGCATAATGTCCGCGTGGTCTATCTTGTCCTTTCGTTCGGCAAGGAAACGTGTGAGGAGCTCAATATCCTCGTCCGAATCGTTCTTGCCCGGGATCATCGGCAGGCGTATGACCACCTTTGCGCCCATATCAAGAAGCATATCGAGATTTTTATGTATAACGTCGGGATATACTCCCGTGTTTATCTTATGCTTTTCGCGGTCGATCCCCTTGATGTCAAACAGGAAAAGCACGTCAAGCTCTGCCGCACGGCGGAAAAACGAGTTGTCACCGAAGCCCGAGGTCTCCATCGCGCTTGAGATTCCGTCATCCTTTGCCATTTTTATAAGCTCGAGCACGCCCTCTGCCTGCATAGCAGGCTCGCCGCCCGAAACGGTCATACCACCGCCAGAAGTCTCGTAAAACGGCTTATCTTTTTTGACCTGAGCGAATATCTCCTCGATACTCTCGGTCTTTCCGCAAAGGCTGTTGGCAGTATTAAAGCATCTTGTGGTACACTGACCGCAAAGCTCGCACTTGCTTCTGTCGTATATAAGCTCGCCCGTCTGGGTGATACTTCTTGCGGGACAAAACTCAAGGCAACGTCCGCAGGAGGTACATTTTCTCGCGGTGAAAAGTATCTCGGGAGCAACGTTTTTCGACTCGGGATTATGGCACCACAGGCAATCAAGCGGGCACCCTTTTAAGAACACGGTCGAGCGGATGCCGGGGCCGTCGTGTATGCAGAATTTTTGTATGTTAAAATAAGAAAGATTCACTTTTTATACCTCTCAAAGTTTAAGGCTGGTACGCGCGATAACGTTATCCTGAAGTTTCTTCGGAAGCTGAACGAATCTCGCGCTGTAACCGCCGACGCGAACGATAAGATCTTCATGATTTTCGGGATGCTCCTGTGCATCAAGGAGATCTGCCTCGGACACGACTGTAACCGCAAGCATCTGTCCCTTTCTGTCCAGATACGACTTTGCAAGCGAGAGGAACGCCGTCTCCCCGTCTGCAGTGCAGAACAGATCGCGATCAAACTTCACGTTCAGTATAAATCCACTGCCCGGCAGAGTGTGATCGTATTTGAGGCAGGAATTAAGAAGCGCAGTGGGACCGTTTTTATCGCAGCCCGGAGTCGCACCGATAGAATCCGCAAGCATGAAATCACCCTTCTTTTTGCCGTTGGGAAGCGCGGAAGTAATTTTTCCGTACCCGGGCGCACGGACAAAAGGCGAGCAACCGCCGGAGAAGTGACCTCCGCGGAAGGTAGGCTTGGTCATGAGATATTCATTAAAGTGATCAACGATGTCTGCGGCGATCTCGTCAACGTAGTCAATATCGTTACCGAATTTCAGCTCGCTGTTTTTAAGGAAGTGATACATCTCGTCATAGCCCTCAAAATTGTTTTTGAGTGCAGTGAGAAGTTCATCCATTGTGAATATTTTATCTTCATAAACGTATTTTTTGATAGCCGCAAGAGAATCCGCCGTGTCGGCAATACCCTCTGCGAGTATCTGTCCGTCTCCGTAAAGAGGACCTCCGTTTTTGAAATCTATTCCCTTTTCGATACAGCCCTCTGTCAAAAGCGAGCGGAACGGATTAGGAGCAACTCTCGAATAAAGCTCCTGATGTATATTTGAAAGCTCTGCCGCCATGTCAACCGCGTCTTCAAGCTGTTTCAAAAATGCGGCGTAAAACTCGTCAAACGTTTTGAAGTCTCTTGCGTCGCCGGTATGAAGTCCGACGTCAGCGCCGGTCATATCGGAAATTCCGTTGTAAAGAGTAAACTCAAGCACCTTTGAAAGAACTACCTCGCCGTCCTCAAGTCCCATATGGCTCTTGCCCTGAATATCTATCTGGTTACAGCCGTTCATAACGTA
>CAZGHD010000062.1:0-11505 GCA_964525525.1 uncultured Lachnospiraceae bacterium
GAAGTTTATGAATTCGTATACAAAGCTAGTGGTTTAACATAGCACCGCGGCGGCGGATAGCAAGAGCCTTAGCGTAGTAAACTTCGCCAAATGTACCTGCTTTTACTTCTTCTTTAAGCTGACGGATCTCAGCTCTCTGACGGTTCTGATAAGCAACGGTAAGAGATTTACCGGTACGCTTAGCAGCGTCAAGCATTTTCTTAGCTTCTTCAGAGTTGATAGCCATAGGCTTCTCAACCATTACGTTTTTGCCTGCCTCAAGCGCGTCAACAGTGATAAAGCTGTGAGAGCGGTTGGGGGTGCAGACCTGCACGTCATCTATCATCTCGTCCTTGAGAAGCTCCTTGTAGTCGGTGTAGATCTTTGCATTATCAAGACCGAATTTAGCCTTCGTTTTTTCCGCTCTTTCGGGAATGATGTCGCAAAGTGCAACAACTTCAACGCCTTCAATCTTTACAAGGCCGGGAAGATGTTTTCCGTTCGCAATACCACCGCATCCGATGATGCCGACGCGGATAGTTTCGCCTTTTCCGTATCCCATTTGGTTTTCCTCCGTTTATGAAAAAAATTATCTACATATATATTAACACCAAGTGAGAACTTTTTCAACAGTTGTTTGTTAAAAAACTAAAAAATCTTTATATTTTTTTACAATTTCGGTAATGTTGCACAACGATATTTTGCAGAATAGGTCAAAAAACTCTGAACGAAAGTTCAGAGTTTTTTGAAGTGTTCCGATGTTTTAGCATTTTATCACAAACACCTGACCGGGATAAATGAGATCCGGATTTTTTATCCCGTTATCTTTTGCGATCTTTTGATAGGTGGTGCCGTATTTTTTTGCGATACCCGAGAGCGTGTCCCCTTTTTTTACCGTGTATTTGATCACCTTTGGCGTGATCTTTGGCTTTTTCGCAAATTTCTCGTAGCAGTAGTCCATATCTACGCTGCCCGATATTCCGGAAACGCATCCCTCTGCGCTGTACTGCCACATTGAGTGCGGGCGGGCAGGACGGTATTTGCTCCAGACCGCGAGCCACAGATAACTGTCCGACAGCTTGGTCAGGTCGTAATATCTTGAGATATAATCGTAGTTGGTGTAGATCATGCTGTCGTAGCCCGCCGCTCTGATCTTTTTTGTAAACGCGGCGGCGATGTCGGTAGCGAGCGCGCGGGTGACGGTAACACCTTTTCTTGCCGCGTAATTTACCGACGCATATTCAAAATCAAACGCAATCGGCATAGCAATCGTCCTGCCGTCCAGAATTTCAAGACATACGGCGGCTTCCTCCTCCGCCATTTTCGTGTTGTACGCGTAGCTGAACCAGTACACTCCGACCTTGATTCCCTCCGCTCTCGCGCCCATGTAGTTTTCCTCAAAGCGCTTGTCCTTTTGCGACGGTACGTTGCCGTAACCTGCGCGGATCATTGCAAATTCTATGCCGTCGGCTTTGACCTTTTTCCAGTCGATCTTGCCGTTGTGAACGCTTACGTCAATTCCTTTCATAAGAAACTCCTTTCCTGTTTTGCGGCGTATAAGCACCGCGACTTTGTTTACAATAAAACAGTAGAGGAAAATCACGTTTCAAACAGTGTCAAAACGTCTCAATTTTCGTTTTTCACCGATGCTTCACCCGATATTCAGACGTATATCGTTGACAAAACCGGAAAATTAAGGTATCATATATTTACATTAAAAAGACTGGGAGGATCAATATGCCGTACTTTTACTACGGATCGTTATATATGGACGCGGCGTACGTCGCCGTGATCGTAGCCGCGATCTTTGCGCTTATCGCTTCTTTTCGTGTAAAATCTACTTTTGCAAAATATTCGAAGGTGCCGCTGTCCCGCTCTATGACGGGATTTGAAGCCGCGCGCCGCGTGCTTGACGCGCACGGACTGAGTCACGTCAGAATAGAGTCGGTATCAGGAGACCTGACCGACCACTTTGACCCGAGAGCAAACGTGATAAGGCTGTCCCAGTCGGTTTACGGTGCGTCCACCGCCGCCGCTGTCGGAGTTGCCGCACACGAGGCGGGGCACGCCGTGCAGTACGCCGAGGGGTATTTTCCGCTCAAGGTTCGCAACGCAATAATCCCGATCACCAACATCGGCTCGCGCCTCTCAACTCCGATGATACTTTTGGGAATCCTGCTTGCCTCGGCGGGAAGCGTGTTTATCTCTGTCGCGTACGTCGGAGTCGCGCTGTTCGCACTCAGCGTCGTGTTCCAGCTTCTCACTCTGCCCACCGAGTTTAACGCCAGCCGCCGTGCGCTGAAAGCGCTTGAGTCGTCCGGCACCCTGTCCCGCGACGAGCTATCCGCGTCCAAAAAGGTGCTTTCCGCCGCCGCAATGACCTACGTTGCCGCCACCGCAGTGGCTATCACCCAGTTCTTGCGCCTCCTTTCCATCGTGCGGAGGAATGATAGGAGATAGTTTTTGGAAGAATATGCAAAGAGAAAAACACCGAGATTACACGATTTTGATTATAATAGTGTCGGGGTGTATTTCATAACGATATGTACGCAAAACTGAAAATGCATCCTCTCTCGTATTGTAGGGACAGGGGACACCTGTCCCCACAAGGGCAAATAGTGCGTTTTCACAATTAAAATCAAAAGGAGAAAATAATGACTGAATTTGAAATATCTCCAATGACAACAGAGTCAGAAATGAATGAAAAAGGATATGTACATTGGAAATCGTGGCAAGAAACATACTCAGGATTAATGCCAGAAGAATATTTGCAAAGCATTGATTTGGAAAAGTGCATTAAAATGGCGCACAAATGGCCGCAAAACACATTGTTACTTAAAAAGGATAATAAGGTTATCGGCTTTTCCTGCTTTGGGGAAAGTAAGGATTGTGAGTCAGCAAATGAAATTATTGCTCTATATCTGCTGAAAGAATATCAAGGTCAAAAGTTAGGGTATACCCTGCTGAAGAAAACGTTTGAAAAGTTACCAAGCAATCGCAAAACACTTCTTTGGGTTCTTAAAGGAAACGAAAAGGCGATTAATTTTTATAAACGATATGGTTTTGAATTTACAGGCAACGAAAAATCACTTCCGTTTGGTACGGAATTACAAATGGAACTGAAATAACAAAAAGCAGGTGGATTTTACTCCACCTGCTTGATTTTTTAACCGACCGTTTGCTTTATTGGTTAACCAATATTAAAAATATACGTAAAAAGCTGTAAAGAAACGGATAGATCATCAATACTACGAACACGCCGTCGGTGATAATTGCGGGAACGGACACGAGCTTGCACCGTTTGATCACGTAGAGTACGAGTAACACGACGAACGCGATAACGGAGAGCCAGAAAAAAATCAAACTATTGTACCATAAAACATTCAAAAACAAGAACATACCGAGGCTTGCGGTAAATGCCAGCGCTATCGAGATCAAAATGGTTGCGGTAGAGTATTTGCCTTTAAGCAAAAATCTGCAAAACAAGTAGTAAGCGGCGATAATAAAAGCCGAAATCAATAAAAGTAAAGGTAAACTTTCGAAAATAACTCTGCAAATAACTCTCATTTTTTCCTCCTTATACTTTACTTATAAGCTTATTTTCATTAAAATATTGTGAAAATTGCGTTACCGAGCATCTCATGTACGTATGAAAGACAGCAGAAAAACGGAACGATCATCAGCGTTGCAAACACCGCGTCGATGACGATGGCGGAAACATACATGATTTTGCTTCGCTTTACAATGTAAAGGGTAATCAAAGCGATAAATGCGGCAACGCAAATCGGTGCACCGATCATACCTGCGGGGTATTCTATCGGGTTTTCGCGCGGATTTGAGAATATTGAAGTGATTATACAGTATCCGCCGAGACTTGCGGTAAAGGACAATGCTATGGTCGTCAAAAACGTTGCGTTACTGTAGCGTTTTTTGAGGATAAATTCGCAGATTACGCAGTATATTACCGCAAGAAAGAAGCAAATCAAAAAAACTATGTATAACATTTTTTACCTCCATATTGAGTTTTTTGCTTGAAATACTTTAACACATAATTGTTACTAATGTATTAATATTTATGGTCTATTGTCTTAATATTAAAAAATTACGGGAAATTTCGCATAACCTATGGATTTTTCCCGCAATATCTGCTAATATATCTGTAACGACGTTATAAACAGAGGGGATCAAAATGAACTGTAACGATAAATTTCCGAAAAAACAAGTGCATCTTGATTTTCACACCTCGCCGAACATCGGCGGGATAGGCTCACGTTTTTCAAAGGAGAACTTCCAGGCGGCACTGAAAGAGGGCAATCTTGACAGTATCACCGTGTTTGCAAAGTGCCACCACGGAGTCTGCTATTACCCGACCGAAATAGGTACGATGCATCCGGGGCTTGATTTTGACCTCACCGGCGCGATGATTGAAGCCGCGCACGAGATCGGCGTTCGCGCGCCCGTGTATATCACTGCCGGCTGGTCGGATACCGACGCAAAAAATCATCCCGAATGGAGAGAAAAGCATAAGGACGGCAGATTTATAACTACGTACGGTGACTCTGAGGGTCTGCCGGACGACGAGAGAGGCTTTTGCGCGTGGGATATGATGTGTCTCGGTGACGGAGAGTACTGCGAGCACATTTACGCACTGACCGAAGAGATCTGCAAAAGATACAGCGATCTTGACGGACTTTTCTACGACATATGCGTCATCGGTGACTCCTGCTACTGCGACACCTGCGTAAAAGGTATGCGCGAGCTGGGACTTGATCCCGAGTGTGAGCAGGACGCGAAAAAATATTACACTCTCAAACGCTGTGCTTTTATGAAAAAGTGCGGTGAGATATTAAAAAAATACCATCCGACGGCGACGGTATTTTTCAACAGCGGCGGCGCAGATCAGTATAAGCCGCAGTATCACGAATTTCAGTCCCACTTTGAAATGGAAGACCTGCCTACCGCTTGGGGCGGTTATGACAAGCTCCCCCTGCGTGCGAAATTCTTTTCGCAAAGCGGCAAGGGATTTATCGGCATGACCGGAAAATTCCATCTTGATTGGGGCGAGTTTGGCGGTTTTAAGACCAAGGAAGCGCTGAAATATGAAATAGCGACCATGGCTACCTTCGGCGCGGGCTGTTCTATCGGCGATCATATGCATCCCGACGGGGAAATGGAGGGAGAGACCTACCGAAATATTGGGTATGCTTATCGCTATCTTGACAGAATTGCTCCGTTTTGCTACGGCGGGGAGAGCATTTCCGGTCTCGGGCTGTATCTTGGCAAAAACGAGAACGAAAATGAAGGCGTTTCGATGATTCTGCTTGAAAATCAGCTTGATTTTGACATTGTATTCGATAATGATTTTGAAAAATTCGGTACGGTGATAATTCCCGAGTCGGCAGAGCTTGACACGGCGGCACTTTGTGCGCTGAAGCAGTACGCCGAAAACGGAGGAAAAATCGTGTTTATGGGAGACGCGGCGGTACTTGACGGTAAGTTTGCCATCGACTGCGGACTTGAATATCTCGGCGCGGCAGAGTTTGACTGCGACTACCTGATCCCGAGAGAGAAACAGGACGATCTCCCTGACGCGCCGATGCTTTGCTACACTCCAGGTCACAGGACGAGTGCGGCGGGCGCGGAGCTGATAGCCGAGTTCATAACGCCTTATTTTAAGCGCACAAACGCTCACTTCTGCGGGCACAAAAATACTCCGCACAAAAAGGACTCGCACCGCTATCCCGCTATAACGAGGTACAAAAACACGGTCTACATCTCGCACTCACTGCCGCTTCTTTACTCGACCTACGGCTCGGTGTTCTACAAGAGATATTTTATGCTCGCGCTGAATTCTGTATACGAAAGCGCGTTCAAGGTCAGCGGAATGGGCGCGCAGGGGCGGTGCACGGCGATAAATCAGGCGCAAAATTCGCGCTACTGCATAAACGCAACATATGCAAGTCCCGTCAAGCGCGGGCACGCCGAGATAATCGACGATATTATGCCGATCTACGGCGTGAAATTCTCGCTTGAGACAGATAAAAAGATCAAGCGGGTTTACGTACCGCTTTGCGGCGAGGAGCTTGATTTTACCCAAAACGGAAAAACGGTAGAGTTCACTCTGCCGAAGCTTGATTGCCACGCGACTATCGTGGCGGAGTACTAAAATTAGGAGGAAATCAAAATGAGATTCGGAGATTTTCACATGCACACCGTTGACAGCGACGGCGGCAACACCATTGCCGAAATGGCAGCGGCGGCGGTAGAGCTTGATTTTTACGCGATCGGAATTACCAACCACGCGCCGATGCCGTGGGATGGATATTATAAAAACAGACAGGAATGGCTTGACGGCATTATAAAGCAGGTGGAGGAGCTGAGACCGCAATACGAGGGTAAGCTCGAGATTTTTGCGGGAATAGAGCTTGACGTAAACACCGATCTTGACGTGTCGGGTCTGGATTTCGTTATCGAGGCAAATCACTGCGTAATGGCACCTGACGGTGGGCGCTGCCCGACCGACGGAGGTATTGCTATACTGAAAAAATACGGAGTTGATCCGCATTTCGGCGGCGATATTTACGCGTTTATCGAGAAATATTTCGAGGAGATGTCCCACGCGGGCGACAGAGGCCCGGTCACGATAGGACACTTTGACGTTATAAACATTGATAACGAAAAGGACTGCCATTTTGATACCACCGACAAGAGATTCCTTGATCCGGCGATGACCGCGATAGAGGTTCTTTCCAAAAAGGACGTTATTTTTGAGATAAATACAGGTGCGCTGTACCGCGGATACAGGACACAGCCGTATCCGTTGCTTCCGCTGCTTCGCCGTATGAAGGAGCTTGGATGCAGAATAATACTTGACAGCGACAGCCACTCGGTTAATATGCTAAAGGGTCACAAAATGAAAGAGGCACTTGAGTACGCCGCCCTCGGCGGTTACCGTCCGGAGGAAATTGAAAAATATCCTCTGCTGAGAAAGAAATAAGAAGAAAAAACAGCGTCGAACCATCGGTTCGGCGCTGTTTTGCATTACTCTATCGGAATCACTATCTCCGACTTGTCTGCGATTACGGTGTTTCGGGCGATTTTCGTAGTAGGTATGCGCGGAGGGATATAGTTTGCGGCGTTTTGCGTTCATATTGTAAACTTCAGATTGTAAACTTCAGATAGCTGTAATATTGATATTACAAAGTTTGCGAGAAATGAAGCGGTGGATATAGAAAAACATATTATAATCGCGATTTCGTTTTTTATCAAGGTGAATAAAGCATACAGTTGACCGGTTTTTCATTGAAACTCCATTTACTATACAAAAGAAAATGGTGTAAATAAGAGGCAAAAAGCACAAAGTAGCAATAACTCTTATCCAACCTACATTGAAAAGGCATGAGATGAGCATAACGGCGATACAAAGAAATCTGAGATAGAAGAATTTGAGAGCTCCGGGCTCTTCTTTTTTCAGTTTGAAAAAAGTACGGATCATCATAATGGTAGATGCGAGGATAGTTATAATATACGGTAAAAAATAAGCTATCGCGGATAAGTTATCGAGAGCGGTCACGGTCGGTACTCCTTTCGGGCTACACTTAGATTTTTATGTAATTTTATTTCAGCTTTTTCATTATAATTTTCCCAATCAAACATATTATCGCAGGAATACTGAGAACAAAAGTGTCATCCGATATGATATTTTCGAGAGCTAATCCCCAAAGCAAAAGGCTGATACCCATAAAAAAATCAGAAGATAATTCTATTATGCAGGAGAGTTCTGCTTCTTTATGCTTGGAGAGATTAATGAACAAGCCAACCGACCTGTATATGGTATACGCAATCCAAAATACTGCTAATATTAACATGGACGTACTCCTTTCGGGGTATTTGATTATATTCTAACATAATAAATCTGATTTGTAAAGGGATTTTTTGAAATTTGTGGGGTTTCTCACGGCACGGATTATTAAAAACTATAAAAGATAGCGAGCCTTCTCCGGCGGGAGAAGGTGGCACGGCGCCAGCCGTGACGGATGAGGCGTGAAACAGTGATACTAAATAAAGGAAACGAAAACGCTTGGAGAAATATTAGCGGATATCCGGCGGTACCCGTCACGAATCGAAGAGATTCAGAACTCGGAATCTTTCTCCGCTTCGCTTCGAAATCTTCTTGGAAGAACGCGTTGCAGTTTAGGTTTACTTTCTTTTGGTCAACAAAACAAAGCAAATCGACTAAAAAAACGGTGCGTTCTTCTACGAGAGGAACTCAAGCCTCCTTCTCCGCCAAAGCAAAAAGCACACCATACGGTGTGCTTTTTGCTTTGGCGGAGAAGGAGAGATTCGAACTCTCGCGCCGGTTACCCGACCTACACCCTTAGCAGGGGCGCCTCTTCGGCCTACTTGAGTACTTCTCCAAATAAATAACGAAGCTTTCGCTTTCAATATTAAGTTACCTAATTATTATATCATAGTGTTCCCGATTTTGCAAGGGGTAAACGAAAAAATGTTAAAAAGTTTATTATTCCCTGCCGCCGATACGGCGGCAGGGAACTGAAATTACTCGGTTATCGCGCCGAGAGAGACGAAATCCGTCCAGAATTCGGGGTAGGATTTTGACACAGCCTCTGCGCCGTCTATCACCACGTCCCCGTCGCACAGGGCTGATGCTACCGCCGCGCACATAACTATGCGGTGGTCGCCTGCGCCGTCCGCGCGCCCGCCGGTCAAACGCCCTTTTCCGTTTATTATAAATCCGTCGTCGGTGATTTTAACCTCTCCGCCGAGGTCGTTTAACATCGCCGCGACGGTGGCAAGTCTGTCGCTCTCTTTTTCTCTGAGTCTTGCTGCGCCGATTACCTCGGTCACACCGCATCTCGCCGCTGCTGCGACCGCTATCGCGGGCACGAGGTCGGGCGTGTCTGACGCGTCGTAGACGAGATTCCCCTCGGTCATCTGACCTCGGCTGACTGTTACCTCGTCCCCTGTTACCTTAATATCTCCGCCTGCGGCTTTGATAAAGTCAAGTATTCGCCTGTCGCCCTGCTCGGTGTTCACGTCAAGGCCTGTCAGGGTGATCCCGCTATCAGAGGTCATTCCGAGCACGAGAAGTGCGGACGCTGACGACCAGTCGCCGTCCACTCTGATCTTTCCGGACGAGGAATATTTTTGATTTCCTTTTATTTTATAGCCGTTTTCAAGCGGTTCTACCTTGACTCCGAATTTTAGCATGGTGTCAAGAGTCATATTAACGTACGGAGCCGACGCCAGCGGGGAGGTCAGGCGGATCTCGCTGTCCCCGTCAAGCAGAGGCAGAACGAACAGAAGCGCGGAGATATACTGCGAGCTGACAGATCCCGACAGCTCGTAAACTCCCGCGCGAAGTCCGCCCGAAACGGTTATCGGGAGCAGGTCGGCCGATACGTCGCACCCGTTTGCTCTCATTGCCGCGGTAAGCTCGGCAAACGGTCTTTCGGGGAGTCTGCCGTGGCCGACGACCGTGGCTTTTTTGGCAAAATGCGCCGCTATCGGAAGCATAAATCTTGCGGTCGTGCCGCTTTCGTTGCAGTCGATCTTGACTTCTTTATCGCAAATCTCGGCGGGAATCACGCGTGCGGTGCGCCCCTCGGTCGAGATCTTCGCGCCGAGAGCGCAAAGCGCGGCGGAGGTCGCCTCTATATCGTCGGAGGAAAGCAGATTTTCAACTACCGTCTCACCGTCAGACAGCGCCGCCGCGACAAGCGCGCGGTGTGACGCGGATTTTGAAGGAGGCGCGGATATTTTTCCTTCCGCCTTGAATTTTTTTACTGTTATAGTCATTTTTACACCTTGATTTTTAAAAAAGTGTTGCTCTGAGCTCTGTTACCGGGATGTCCGAGAGCACGCATTTGCCGAGCTCGCTCGGGAGTACCAGAGTTATCTTGTCGCCCTCGCGTTTTTTGTCGTTTAACATTACGTCGATCAGCTCGTCGGCGTTCATTTTCGGCATTTCGGGATCAAGCTCGCACGCCTTGAGCGCGCGGTAAAGCGGAGCACTGCATCCCTCACAAAGTCCGAGTCTTTCTGCCGCCGCGGTGACCGCGGTCATTCCGTAAGCGACCGCGCGCCCGTGCGAGAGGGTGAAATTGCTTTTCAGCTCTATCGCGTGACCGATCGTGTGACCGAAATTGAGCAGCTTTCTGTCTCCGCGGTCAAACTCGTCACGGCAGACAACGTCCCGCTTGATCTTGACCGAGCGGTAGATCAGCTCGTCTATGTTCGCCATAACGCCGCCGTTTTCTATTATATCGAGGATCTCTTTGTCCTCGATCATTCCGTATTTTACCACCTCGGCAGAGCCGTCGGCGACGAAATCTGCGGGCAGAGTAGACAGTGTGTCGGGATCGCATATCACGAGCGACGGCTGGTGGAACGCGCCGACGAGGTTTTTACCCTCGGGCAGATCAACCGCCGTTTTTCCGCCGACCGACGAATCCACCGATGCGAGCAGGGTAGTGGGGATGCCCACGTACTTGACTCCGCGTAGGTAAAGTGCGGCGGAAAGTCCTGTAATATCACCGACCACGCCTCCGCCGAGAGCGGCGAAAATATCGCTTCTCGTCAGCTTCTCGCCTGCCGCAAATCCGAGTATCGAGAAAAGTACGTTCGGATTTTTTGACGGCTCGCCATGCGGGATAACGTACGAGATCGGGGAAAATCCCGCGTCCTCAAACGCCTTTTTCGCGGTGTCGAGATAAAGCGGAGCCACGTTGTCGTCGGTGACTATCAGCACTCTGCAAGGCTTTGTAATGCCGGCGGTGAGTTTTCCCGCCTCTTTGAGAAGTCCGCGTCCGATAAGCACGTCATACGGGCGATTTACGTCAACCGAGATCTTTTTCATTTCGGTTATCATATCTTTTCCACACATTCGCGGATAGCGTTTACGCCGCGAACGACTTCAGCGTACGCCTCGGGAGTAAGAGATTGCTGACCGTCGCACAGAGCGTGCTGGGGATCGTTGTGAACCTCTATCATAAGTCCGTCCGCGCCACAAGCCGCCGCCGCGTAGGACATGGGAGCTACCAGCTTTGCAACGCCGGTTGCGTGGCTCGGGTCAACGACTATCGGAAGGTGAGTCATCTGTTTGAGTACCGGAACTGCGGAGAGGTCGAGGGTGTTTCTCGTCGCGGTCTCGAAAGTGCGGATGCCGCGCTCACAAAGGATAACGTTGGTGTTACCGCCTGCCATCAGATACTCCGCGCTCATAACGAACTCCTGAAGGGTGCTGGAAAGTCCGCGCTTGAGAAGGATCGGCTTTTTGAGGTGACCGAGCTCTTTGAGAAGCTCGAAGTTCTGCATATTTCTCGCGCCGACCTGAATAACGTCAACCTCGGAGAAAAGCGGAAGCTGGGAAATGTCCATGATCTCGGTGACGATGGGAAGACCCGTTTCGGCTTTTGCCTCAAGCAGGAGCTTGATTCCCTCGCCGCGGAGTCCCTGGAAAGCGTAAGGAGAGGTGCGGGGCTTAAATGCACCGCCCCGGAGCAG
>CAZGHD010000063.1:0-11482 GCA_964525525.1 uncultured Lachnospiraceae bacterium
GCTACCTTTCGAGTCATCTGAATTGCCTCTGGCAATTCTTGTTATGACCACTTCGATATCTCTGCGTGTTTTGAATATTTAGAAATGATATTTCCAACAGGAATATTATAACATAATTGACGGCGGTTTGCAATAGGATTTTTCAAAATTTGAGGGTATTATTCTTGCAATTCTTCTTTTATGAATCTGATGTCTTCACGGATGCTTTCTATTTTATCACTTACACGGCTGAAATTTTGTGACGCGTCTGCGTTTGACGCATCGGCTACAAGCTCCATGTGATACGTGTCGCGTTCTTTTTCAAGGCAGAATAAATCTTTTGCTAATTTTTTGATCGTTCTTGCTTTTTTCACGGCAGATCCCTCCATCTGCCTATATGTTATCACTATTCACAACGCAGGTCAATAGCTTCGACAAAACAAGTGGAGAAACGACTATATCTTTCTGTAATATCCTGAGCGCATACAGCGTTTACAGAGATTTTCGACGCATTTATGGCTTGTGAATCCGTCATATATCGCCTTCGCGCGGGGAGAGGCAAGTATCTCGTCGAGTGGAGTGTCAAGCAGATTTCCGAGCGCGATGTCGCCGTTTCTGTCAAGACAGCAGGGAACGACCGTGCCGTCACATAACACGCCTACCTGATCGCGCAGACCGTAACAGAATCCCTCATCGGACAGGATTTCACCGTGTAGTTGCGGCCAGTCAAATTTTTCTCCCCATTCGAGAAAAACTCGCGTAGCCAGCCGATAACCGGAGCGCGAGCTTTGCCATTCTTCGGGAAAAGCGGAGCGCATCGCGCAAAGAATTTGCTCGTTTTTCTCATGCAGAGCTCCGCTCGCTTTACCGTCTAAATTCCAAAGACGCAAAACGGTTATGGTTCCCGCGGATGCGGCGGATTTTGCAAAATCAAGACAGGAAGAAATATACTCGTCAAACGACATACCGGGCGGATTGGCTTCAAACGCGTGAAGTGATACGTTGACCTTGTACGGCTTTACCGAGATCAGCTCGTCTCCGCGCTTTTTTAAGAGCGTTCCGTTGGTGGTGATAATAGACTTAAACGAAAGCTCGGTCGCTATATTTATGAATTTTGGGAGCAGAGGATGCGCGGTGGGCTCACCCATCAGATGATAATAAAGATACTCTGCCCACGGCGTGAGACGGCTTGCAAGCGCAGTGAATGATTCCTCGTCAAGAGAGCACGGCTCGCGCTCCGTGCCCGGACAAAAGGCGCAGGCGAGATTGCATTTGTTTGTGATCTCAAGATACGCTTTTCTGTGATTTGCCATTGCCATCCTCCTCTCGCTTCGTTTAGACAATTATAACATTAAAACGTATGCTTGTCAATCGTACTATTTGTCCAAAAAGATTGCAATAAGCTGTGTTTTCTGATATAATTTAATAAAGAGGAGGAATATTATGAAATTTAACGATATACACATCAGAGACCCGTTTATCCTGCCGGAGAATGGAAAATATTATCTTTACGGCACCCGCGGACCTGAAGCGTGGGGCAAATGCACCGGTCTTGACGTTTACGTAAGTGACGATCTCGAAAACTGGAGCGAGCCGACAGAGGTGTTCACTCCGCCGAAAAACTTCTGGTCGGACATGAACTACTGGGCGCCCGAGGTGCACAAATATAACGGAAAATATTATATGCTCGTATCTTTCAAAAGCGAGGATGAAAACAGAGGTACTCAGGTTCTTTCTGCGGAGTCACCGCTTGGCCCGTTTGTTCCTCACAGTGACGGTCCCGTTACACCTCGCGAATGGGAGTGTCTTGACGGTACGTTTTACGTTGAAAACGAAAAACCATACATGATCTTTTGCCACGAATGGGTACAGATGTCGGACGGTAACGGGGAGATGTGCGTGATAGAGCTTTCCGAGGATCTCAAGCGTGCGGTGTCCGAGCCGGTTTTACTTTTTAAAGGTTCGGATCCTTACTGGGCAAGAAAAGATGCTCCCGAATACGTTACCGACGGGCCGTTTATGTATAGAACGACCGACGGAACTCTTCTTATGATTTGGTCAAGCTTTAACGAAAACGGATACGTAGAAGCGATAACGTCGTCAAGTAACGGATCTGTTTTCGGCGACTGGAGTCATGATAACGAGCTTTTATTCTCGAGCGACGGCGGACACGGAATGATATTTGAGAGCTTTGACGGGGAACTTTATTTTGTATGTCATTCACCGAACGACACACCTCACGAGCGTCCTGTGCTCAAACGCATAAAAGAAGAAAACGGTATTCTCGTTACTGTTTGAAGAATATCTAATCAATAATTATATAGGAGTGTTACAATGCTTAAAATCGTTGGAAAAATGAAGATCAAAGAAGGCGTGCTTGACGAGTTCATGGCTGTTATGAAGGAGCTTGTTACAAAGTCTGCGGCGGAGGAAGGAAACGTTTTTTACTCTATCAACAAGAGCACCGAGGATGAAAGAGTTTACGCTTTTATCGAGTGCTGGAAAGACGAAGAGACGCTTAAAGTTCATCAAAAGACCGCTCATTCGGTCGAACTTTTCCCGAGACTCAAGCCTTTGCTTGAGGAGCCTCTTGTCGGAGAATATTATAACGAAGTCGAGTTCTGATATTCCGTATTAAACCCGCGCATTTGGGAAATACTTGTTTTATCATACAAAGAAAGGAATCCGAAATATGATAGAACAAGATACCGTAAAACTCTTGCGCGAGTGCGACGCGGGTGTAAAAATGGGCGTGGCTTCGATTGACGACGTTATCGATCACGTGAAGTCCGAGCCGTTCAAGAAATTTCTTAACGCTTCCAAGGATGAACACAGAGAACTTGATATGGAAATTCAAGGCGAGCTTGACAGATTCGGTGACGACGGAAAGAATCCCAATCCCATCGCAAAGGGAATGTCCTGGATGAAGACCAACGTTATGCTCGGTCTTGACAATTCTGACAGCACCATCGCAGACCTGATGACCGACGGCTGTAATATGGGTGTCAAGTCGCTCAACAAGTATCTCAACGAATACAAGGCGGCGGACGAAAAATCAAAGGATATTACCAAAAAGCTTATAAATCTTGAGAAAAAGATGGCTGATGCTATGAGAGGTTATCTTTGATCAAATCCGGAGATGCTGCAAGGCATCTCCTTTTATTATTGACAATATTGATATAATGTGGTAGAATAATATAAAGAAACATTTTACGAAGGAGATTTGCGATATGGGTAAACTTCTTGGTGCTTACGATGAAAATATGGAAAACGATCGTGCGGACCTTAATAAGTGTCCGGATTGTGAGTGCTTTTTTGCTCAGGACGTTTGCCCGATGTGCGGCAAACCTTGCCCGGAAGAAATGCGCGCGGGTAATCGCAAGCCTGTGAAGCAGAAAAAACGCAGACGCTCGCGCGGAAGCGGCAGAGTTACCTTTGTCGAGTGGTATCACAGCTGGTGGTTTATTGCAATAATGATGTTTTTGATGCCTATCGTAGGCATTATTCTGCTTGCTACCAGCCCTCATAAGGGAGCGCATAAGGTTATTTTTATAGTGATCGCGATTGCGTATACGATTCTCATTACCTTCGGCGGATTGTTCGATGCCCTCGGCTTTATCGGTAATATGTTTGAAAAGCCGGTTGACACATCGCTCTCGCGTGAAGAATATATAGATAAATGTGTTTCGATTGAAGCGGAGGAATATTACCGTACATCTGCTTCTTACAAAGAGAAATTCGTTTCGCTCGAGCTTACCGTCGTGTGCGGAGCTGAATCCTGGGAGTACTCGGGAAGTAAGTACGACGTATATTACGTTTGCCGCGGTGCTGACGGTGACGCGTTTGAAATAATAATCCGTGACTGTATGCAGGAAGATACGCAGAATTTTATTTCGGGCGATAGAATACGCATATACGGCGAAGGTGCGGAGATTATCGAGGTTTATAATAACCGCGGAGACTACTTTACTTCGCCTTGCATCAACGTGGCGTACTATGAGATGATAAAAAAGTGATAGGGACGTAAAAAGGAGATTCGTTTTAATGAAAGCAAAAAAGGTGAATGAAAAGTTGACGACAGGTGTTTTTTCTTCATCTTCGCCTATTTCAGCGACTGTGCCCATAAGATATAATCGAGGAAAAGAGTATTTGATGTCTAAAGGCATCCGAGTAATTGACGGGAATCTCTTTGGAAAGCAAGATTTTTATCGTTCCGGTAGTATTAAAGAACGTGCAGATGAATTTAATCAGCTATTGTATAACGATGATGTGCAGATATTGATGGCAGCTATTGGTGGATATAATACGAATTCTATCCTGCCATATATTGATTATGGATATTTAAAGCGGCATCCTAAAATTATTATTGGATATTCCGACACAACGGCCTTGTTGTTGGGTATATACGCAAAAACAGGACTTGTTACTTTCTATGGACCGGCGTTAGCATCTTCTTTTGGCGAATTCCCTCCATTTGTTGATATGACATTCGAATTTTTTGAACAAATCATCCGTGGTGATTTTTCGTTGCCTTATGAATATAAGATGCCATATGTATGGACCGACGAATTTATAAATTGGAGCCAGCAGGATCGCGGGAAGAACGAATATAAAAATAGCTGGGTAAGTGTGAATTCCGGTATTTGCAGAGGTCGATTGATTGGAGGAAATCTGAATACAATTCAGGGTTTCTTTGGCACAGAATATATGCCGGAAATCAAAACAGGGGATATTCTGCTTATTGAAGACTCTCTGAAAGATGCTTGCACGATTGAACGGTCGTTTTCTTTAATGAAACTTGCGGGAGTGTTTGATAAAATCAGTGGAATTATCCTTGGAAAACACGAGAAATTTGATGATAACGGAACAGGCAGAAAACCGTATGAGATTTTAATGGAAGTATTGGGTGACTATCATATTCCGTTCTTGGCTGAATTTGATTGTTGCCATACACACCCTATGTTTACTATGCCTATTGGATGTCAAGTGGAGTTAGATGTGACTAATAAAAGCGTTAAACTTTTAGAGTGTCCATTGGAATAAGAATCGGAATTTATAGAAGTCTATAGCAAAACCTCGACAGACCTAAAAATCTGTCGAGGTTTTATGTTTATAAAAGCAGGCTCGTTACTCCGAAGTTTTAAACTCAAATAGGATTATACGGCATTTGCTATACTTGACAAACTAATCTTTTGGTGCTATAATAATTTTAAATACAGTTCGAATCATCTTTCCCAAAATCGGCGGGGAAGCAGTAAGAAAGGATTCTCAAAATGGAAATAGGTGCACAACTTTTTACAGTACGTGAACACTGCAAAACTCTTGACGATTTTGCGGAAACTTTGAAAAAAGTAGCAGAGATCGGTTACCGTACCGTTCAGGTATCCGGCGTTTGCGCGTACGAGCCCGAGTGGCTTGCCGAACAGCTTAAAGCTAACGGCCTCCGCTGTGTTATTACTCATACCAATCCCGAGCGCATAAGAACCGAAACCGAGGCTGTTATCGCGGATCACGATAAATTCGGTTGCAACTGTATCGGTATCGGCTCGGTACCGTATCCGCTCACCGAGGACGGAAACTACGATCTTTTCGTAGAGAGATTTCTTGAGCCTGCCAAAAAGATCGCGGCAAGCGGCAAATATCTCATGTTCCACAATCACCATTATGAGTTTATGAAAAATCCTAAGACCGGCAATCTTTATATCGAGGATATGGCGGCAGATTTTGCGCCGAGTGAGCTTGGATTTACTCTCGATACCTATTGGGTGCAGATCGGTGGAGGAAACCCTGTTGAATGGATCAACAAGCTCAGCGGACGTCTGCCCTGCATTCACTTAAAGGATCTTGCTATCGCAAAGAATCCCGAGGGTGGAGTAAAGCAGCAGATGGCTGTTGTCGGCGAGGGTAATATCAACTTTGAGGCGGTTATAGCTACCGCTGAAAAGGCAGGCACTTCTTATCTGCTCGTTGAGCAGGACAACTGCAACGGAGAAGATCCGTTCGATTGCCTCGCTCGTAGCTATAAGAACCTCGTAGCTCTCGGCCTTAAATAAATTATAATAAAAAAATCGCAAGGAATTTTTCCTTGCGATTTTTTTGTTTATAGCGTTATGCCGTAATAATCCTTGAGCAGTTTGTCAGACTCGTGACGGTAAGGCATAGTGTTTGATGCGCCCTTACGAGTGACCGAGATGGACGCTACGCAGTTTGCAAATTTGAGTGCGGTCTCGGTGTCCATGCCTTCCGCTACTGCTACTGCAAACGCACCGTTGAACGCATCTCCTGCGCCCGTGCTGTCAACAGACTTGAGATCTGTGGTGGGAACAAGCATCTTTCCGTGCTCGCCCGCATAGTAAACGCCGGATTTTCCGAGCGTGATTATTACGTTTTTGACACCCATCGCGAGCAGTTTATCTGCCGCCTGTTCCGCGCTCTTTTCGTCGTCTACGCGGATTCCCGAGAAGTACTCACACTCGGTCTCGTTGGGAGTGAGGTAATCGACCCCGTCAAAAAGTCCGTCGGGAATAGGCTGATGGGGTGCGGGATTGAGGATAAACGGCTTGCCGTATTTTTTAGCGAGACGCTTTGCTTCTTCAATAGAGGAAAATCCGGTTTCAAGCTGTGTTAAAACCACGTCGCAGGATTCAAATTCAGCTTCCGCCGCGCGTACGTTTTTGTCGCACAGGGTACCGTTTGCACCTTTAACGACGATGATACTGTTCTGACCGGACGGCTCTATTTCTATAACGCCTGAACCCGTCTCCGCCTCGTCGGTGACGGTGATGTACTTCTCGCTCATTCCCTCGTTTACGTAGTGCTTGTGAAGCAGTTCAGCCATAAAGTCGCGGCCTACCTGACCTATCATTATGACCTCCGCTCCGCTTCTGTGTACCGACGTTGCCTGGTTTGAACCCTTGCCGCCGACACCGAGGACTACCGAGTTACCGAGCACCGATTCACCGGGGGTGGAAAATCGCGGTGTGTATACCGCTATATCAAAATTAAGACTGCCAACGACAACTACTTTTTTCATTTCGCGTCATGCACTCCTTATACTTTATTTTGCTTCTTCTGCGCCTGCGAGAATAGCCGCGCCGGAGGAAGTACCGAGACGCTCTGCGCCTACCTCGATGAGAGCCTTTGCATCTGCGTAAGTCTTGATACCGGAGGAAGCTTTAACCTTTACGTTCGGAGTAGCGGTCTTTCTCATAAGCTCGATGTCGTGTACGGTTGCGATACCTTCGTTAAAGCCGGTACAGGTCTTAACGAAGTGAGCGCCTGCCTCGCAGGAAAGCTCAACAGCCTTGACCTTTTCTTCGTCGGTGAGGAAGAAGGTCTCGATGATAACTTTAACGGTTCTGCCTTTAGCCGCCTCAACGACAGCCTTGATCTCGTCGCGTACGTAGTCGTACTTGCCGTCCTTGAGCGCGCCTACGTTGATAACCATATCGAACTCGTCACAACCCATTTCGTATGCATCCTCGGTCTCTGCAACCTTGATTTTGGTGGTGTTAGCACCAAGCGGGAAGCCGATAACGGTACAAACCTTAACGTCGGTACCCTCAAGCAGTTTCTTTGCGAGAGGAATGTTGTAGGGGTTTATACAAACAGACGCGAAGTCGTATTTCTTTGCGTCAGCGCAGAGGGTTTCGATGTTCGCTTCCTGAGCGAAGGTCTTGAGTATGGTGTGATCCACCATTTTGTTAAGTTTGATATCCATTTTATATGTCTCCTTTAATTTTTAGTCTTCATCAATAGTTTTGAAGGACTTGCCCCACTGCTTGAGGCGTTCTTCGTATGCTTCGTTTTTAGTCCAGTCGCGCCAGAAGGTGAGAATGGTCATATCCTCGCTTGACTCGCGGTTGTCGAGCGCGTGGTAAACGCCCGCAGGAATAAAGACGACCTGATTCGGGAACACGTCAATTATCTCGTCGTCAAGCTGGAGCTTACCTTTTCCCGAAAGGATGTAGTATATCTCGTCATCGTCGTGTACGCCTCCGCCGAGCGCGTATCCGGCTTTTACCGTTCCGTGATTCATCTGAATGACGTTGTCGCGTCCGGTGATAACGTGGTCGAGGATCATACGTGATTCATAGCTGTCGCCGAAGAGCAGGGGCTTTACTCTGCCAACGTCGACTGAGATGGGCTTTAATTTTTCCATTTTTATTACCTCTTTTTATTCAAAAGTTACCATTGCTTTGACCTTTGCGCCGTGATATTTTTCCTCGTTTTTGAAGAAATCAAGGCAGTCGTCAAATTTTATCATATGGGTGATTATGGGGGTAAGGCTTATTTTGTTTTTTGTCATTATCTCTGCAAGCTTCTGCGGATAACCGAAGCATCCTGCGCCGCCGCGAATAGTTATGCGGTTGAGAACGAGGCGGTCTATCGGCATTCCGTCAAGCTCGTGCTCGTAGAAGCTGAGCGCAGAAACGTGACCGTTTTTAGCGGTGAAATTGATTCCCTGAATGAGCGCCGTGCGGTCACCCGAGGTTTCGATAACGAGATTTGCACCCTTTTTATCGGTAAGTGTCATCACTGCCTCGACGGGGTCAACCTCTCTTGAGTTTATAACGTCGTCTGCGCCTATCTTTTTCGCTACGTCAAGTTTGGGCGCGCTTCTGCCGACTACGACAACCTTTTCGTATCCGAAGTATTTTGCAAGCCAAGCGGATGCCATACCGATAGCGCCGGTACCGATGATTACCGCAACGTCACCGGGCTTTCTTTCAACACCCGTGAAAGCATCAAGCGAGATTGATGCGGGCTCGATCAGTGCGGCTTCCTCAAAACTGAGCTCGTCCGGAATGAGGTAAACGTGGCGCTCGGGCATATACATATACTCGGCAAAGCAACCGTCCCAGCAGTTGACCGTTCCGACCGAACGGGAGTGCAGACAATCGCCGAATCTGCCGTCACGGCAAGCGTCGCACACGCCGCAGGAAACTCCGTTATCGGTGTAAACACGGTCGCCTACCTTGAAGTTTTTCACATTTTCGCCTACCTCGGTGATAACGCCCGAGTACTCGTGACCGAAGCGGACGGGATAAACTATCTCTCCGCTGCGGACAAAGCTACAGTCGCCTGTGAAAATAGCAAAGTCGGTAGCGCACACGCCGGTACGCATTACTTTTATTTTTATCATATCCCCTGTGGGTGCGGGTGCGGGGACTCGGCTGTACTCGGCGTTACCCGGGCCGAGCACGGTAAGAACTTTCATATCCATTTCAGATCAGATTCCTTTCAGAATATCAGATGATTATTCCCTCACCGGGACGCATTATGCGGAATGCGGGGCCGTCTGCCATTTCTTTTGCGAACAGCGCGGGATCTCCGCCGTGCTCGGCAAAATTCCAGAAGTGGCAGGGAATAGTCAGCTTGGGATTGAGTTTTTTTGCAACTAACGCCGCCTCATGCTCGTTAAGATTTCCAAACGCGCCGTTTATCGGAAGAATGAGCACGTCAAGATTGTGATAAAGCTCGTTATCCAGAAGCTCAGGGTGATAGCAGGTGTCGCCCATAATATAGATGCGGCGTTTTCCTATTTCAAGAATTATACCTACCGCGTCACGGGAAAGCTCTCCGTGGTCGCATTCGGTTGCGGTTACCATCTCACCTGCCGCGTGGAACACATCACCCGCAGCGATATAATTTACGTTTTGAGTTATACTGAGTTTTTCACATTCGGGCTTTGTATCATACGCACCGAAAAATTCGGTACGTCCGTTGTCAAGAAGCATAGGGAGCGCGTCAATGTCAAGATGGTCGTAGTGCGCGTGAGTGGCTATCAGCGCGTCAAAGGTAAGATCGTACGGCTGAAAAAGTCTGGGGAGCAGACGCTTAAAGCCTGCGTATCTCGCGCAACAATCGGATATGTAAGGGTCAACGGCGATCAGTTTTTCGCTTTCGGTCTTAAAAAGGAACCCCGCCTGACCAAGCCAGAAAATCCCTACGCTTCCGCGTGAAGGATGTGTGGATATTACAGATTCAGAAAAAACACTCATTTTTTTCTCCAAATTAAACTTAAAATGTATTTTAACTGTGTTGGTATCAGAAATCGCGTGCGTAGCCGCAGATCCAACCGCCGTCAACGTTGAGTACTGTGCCGGTTATGTAAGACGCAAACTCGCTCGCAAGGAAGCGCGCGGTGTACGAAACGTCGTCGGTATATCCTTGGCGGTGCTGGGGTATGTGATTTAACAGCGCCTCAAGAGCGTCGTTTTTAGTCCAGAGTCTCTGCGTTGTGGGAATGCATACACTGCCGGGAGCGATGACGTTTACTCTGATGCCGTACTCGGCAAACTCAAGCGCCATAGCCTTTGAGAGATTTATAACCCCGGCTTTTGCCGCATTGAACGCACACTGACGGCGGAATGGAACCATTCCGACAACAGAGCTGATATTGATTACGTTACTGCCTTCTCTGTCTTTCATATAGGGAATAGCCGCCTTGGTGCAGTTATACACGCCGTTTAAGTCAACGTCTATGATTTTATCCCACCACTCGTCGTCAAATTCATCGGTGAACTGACGTTTGTCCGGACCTACGTTGATGCCCGCGTTGTTTATCATAACGTCGATGCCGCCGAAATCGTCGGCAATCGTTTTCATAGCTTTTTTTGCAGAATCACGGTCGGTAACGTCAAGCTCATACGCTTTTGCTTTGCCGCCGAGCGCGATGATTTCCTCTACCGTTTTTTCGGCTCCGCGTATGTCGCATACGCAAACTATCGCGCCGTCCTCGGCAAATCCTTTTGCCATGGAGTTTCCGATACCGCCGCCGGCACCGGTGATGACTACTACCTTGTCTGTAAACTGTATATTCATATCTTATCCTCTTTTACTTTTCGGGATACATTTTGATCTCGCTGGTTTCTATCCACGGGATGAACGGATCGGTGCAGAAGTTTTCGCAAAGCTCAAATCTTACGTATTTTGCACTAACGGGAGCGTCAAGAATTATTTCCTGCCAGCCCTCTGCCTTTTCCATCTGCTCTGTGTGGATGAGAGTCCACTCAACTGAGTTTATATCGTCGTCTTTGCGCTTGATCTTTCTAACCTCGTCGCTGCTTGAAACGTATATTTTTATCACCTTTGCCAGCTCTTCAAGCACGCTGTAATCAAGACCTACGTTGCGGAAAATGCGGATCTTTTCGATCTTCTGTTCTTCTCCGAAAAAGCTCAGAATAACGTCAGCTTTTTTCTCGTCGTTAGCACCCCAAGTGCCGCCGCAACGCTCGGTATCGTCGTCAATAAGATTGCATACCCAGAAGGTCGGATCGGGATCGCAAATGCTTGCCCATTCTATTCTCGTGTAATACGAACCGTCACGTCTGACACCTATCGGCAAAAGTTCCTGTTTCATTTTTTCGTCCTTTCAGATACCGCGCCTGTACGGGTGCGGAAATTATAATTATCCTACATTATATTCTATAACACAAACTGGATAAAGTCAATACAAGTATTGTTATATTTTTTATAAGATGCGTTAAATCTTTTGTAT
>CAZGHD010000064.1:0-11399 GCA_964525525.1 uncultured Lachnospiraceae bacterium
CCGAGCTCCTCAAGCACACCGAGAACACGGCGGACGAAGCCGACCTCGGAGTTCATCATATCTTTTTCTATGCTGATTACCGAGAATCCGCGCTTACCTGCGATACCTGTGATAACTCTGTCAGAGTCAACAACGTCTGTCTGCGGAACTATCATAGTGCCGGGAGCGGTGCGGTCGTTGGTGTTTTTGATGTTTATCGGGATGCCTGCGAAACGAACAGGGAAGATAGCATCCTCGTGAAGTACGGTAGCGCCCATGTAGGAAAGCTCGCGAAGTTCACGGTAGGTTACGACGTCAATAGGTTTCGGATCTTTTACTATGCGGGGGTCAGCCATCATAAAGCCGGAAACGTCTGTCCAGTTTTCATAAATGTCTGCGTTTGCTGCGCGTGCAACTATGGAGCCGGTGATGTCAGAACCGCCGCGCGAGAAGGTCTTGATAGTACCGTTAGGCATAGAACCGTAAAATCCGGGAATTACCGCGTACTCGTGATTTTTAAGCTCCTCGGAGAGCACTTCGTTTGTGTGCTCTGCGTCGAAAGAACCGTTTTCGCCGAAGAAGATAACGTCTGCCGCGTCGATAAACTTAAATCCGAGATAGCGTGCGAGAATAAGACCGGAGAGATATTCGCCGCGGCTTGCCGCGTAATCCTTGCCGGCGTGATGTATAAGAGCGTTCTTGATCTTGATAAATTCGTCCGAGAGGTCGTAATCAAGTCCGAGACCGTCTATTATAGCGTTGTATCGATCTTTTATATGGTCAAAGCATATATCAATATTCTCGCCTTTTTTAGCAAGAGCGTAGCATTCGTAAAGCATATCGGTAACCTTGGTGTCATCCGAAAAACGCTTACCGGGCGCGGAAGGAACGACGTATCTGCGCTCAGACTGCTCGTTTACTATTTCTTTTACCATTTTGAAATGTTCGGCGTCGGCGAGGGAACTGCCACCGAACTTTAATACTTTAAGCTCCACTGATGATTTCTCCTTTACAACTTTGGATCCACTTTATATTATATTGCAAAAAATGCGATTTGTCAAGGAATTAACGGTAATAAAGCCTATTCAAAGTCAAATCTTTCTCCGATTATCGCAGGAGAGAGCTTTCCTGAGGATAACTCGCTTACGGCAGAAACGATTTTTTGATATTCAGAGGCAGGAACCGCGCACTTCATTGTTACTCCCGCGCCGAATTCACACTCGTCTATCTTTGCTCCGAGGGAAGAAAAACGCGACTCAAACAGCCTGTGCTCCGAATACGAACACTCAAGTGAGAACTCGGTATAAAGACGGTAGGTGACTATCTCTGCCGCCTCTATCGCGCGCTTTGCGGCTTCCGCATAGGCGCGCACAAGACCACCTGCGCCAAGCTTTATCCCGCCGAAATATCTCGTGACCACTACGGCGATGTCCTCTCCGCCCGAGCGCTTTATTATTTCGAGCACGGGTGCGCCCGCCGTACCTTGCGGTTCACCGTCGTCAGAATACTTTGCGTGCGCGCCTCCGGCAAGATAATAGGCGTAAACGTTATGAGTTGCATCTTTGTAGTGCTCTGACACTCTTGCGATAAATTCCGCCGCCTCCTGCTCGTTTTTTACGTGCCTGGCGGTGGCGATGAATTCGGAGCGCTTTTCTTCGTATATTATTTCTGCCTCACAGGCGAGAGTTACGTAAAATTCCCGATCAAGTGACATTTCTGCCTCCGTAGTTAAAATATGAGGGGACTGCCGATGCAGTCCCCTCGAATTTTTTTACTGAATATTTCCCGCCTTGACAGCTTCGAAGTCTTCTTCGATCTCCTTTGAAGGAGCTTTGGTAAGAAGGGAAACGATAACGATGCACAGCGAGGAGAAGATAAACGCGGGGAGAAGCTCGTAGATTGCGAACACTCCGCCAAGACCGCTGATAACCAGCTTCCAGAGAAATACCATTCCTGCACCGCCGACCATACCTGCGATAGCACCTGCGCGATTGGTTCTCTTCCAGAACAGGGAGAACAGCATAAGCGGACCGAAGGTTGCGCCGAATCCTGCCCAAGCGAAGGAAACGATGTTGAAGATAATGCTGTTTTCGTCAAGTGCGAACAGAATAGCGATAGCGGCGAGTACAAGGAGAGTGATACGGGAAACTACCATTACCTGACGGTCGGTAGCCTTCTTTTTGCAAATACCCTGGAAAATGTTTTTAGCAAACGCGGATGCTGCGATAAGAAGGTAAGAGTCAGAAGAGGAGATCGTTGCCGCAAGAATACCTGCCATAACGAAGCCTGCAAGAAGGGGAGGCAGGAAGCTGGTTGAGAGGGTGATGAAGATGTTTTCCGCCGCGGATTTAGTGAGGTGTGCATCCGGGAAGATCTGACGTCCTACGATACCGATGAATACCGCAACGCCGAGAGAGATGACTACCCAAACCATAGCGATACGGCGGGAGCGCTTGAGCTCGTCCTCGTGGCGGATAGCCATAAAGCGGAGAAGAACCTGAGGCATACCGAAGTAACCGAGACCCCATGCGAGCATAGAAGCGATAGTGAGTGCGCCGTAAGGAGCAGCTTCGCCGAACAGAGGTTTGCCGGCTTCTACTATCTGCTCTCCTGCTTCGTTTAAGGTGGGAGTAGCAAGTCCGAAGAAGTCGAGGAAACCGGGGATCTCCTGTGCGTTGTTTATTACCGCACCGATACCGCCTGCGTTAACGACGCCGAGAACTACGATAATCGTAAGGGCCGCGATCATAACGATGGCCTGCATAAAGTCGGACGCGCTTTCAGCAAGGAAGCCGCCGAGCAATGTATAAAGAAGCACGAATGCCGCGCCGATAAGCATCATAGCCTTGTAATCAAGACCGAACAGGGTAGAGAAGAGTTTACCGCAAGTAACGAAACAGCTTGCCGCGTAAACGGTAAAGAATACGAGGATGAACGCAGCCGCGATGAACATGATGATCTTTTTCTTCTCTCTGAAACGGTTAGAGAAAAATTCGGGAAGAGTAATAGAGTTGTTAGCGCGTACGCTGTAACGGCGAAGGCGCTTTGAAACGATAAGCCAGTTGATGTATGTACCAATGGCAAGACCGATAGCAGTCCAAGCCGCATCTGCAAGTCCGCACCAGTAAGCAACGCCGGGCAGACCCATAAGGAGCCAGCCGCTCATGTCGGACGCTTCAGCCGACATAGCCGTTACCCACGGACCGAGCGAACGGCCGCCGAGATAATATTCTTCTGAGTTTTTGTTAGCGCGCTTTGCGTAAAGTACGCCGATCACGATAACACCGGCCATATACACGACCATTGCTATCAGGATCTGAATAGTGCTTGAATTCATAAGATGTCTCCATTCCGTCGGGAAAAACGATTTCAGCCCCGACTTGAGTATTACTATATATAATAGCAGAAAATGAAATATTTTGCAATAGAAATTCAAATATTGTATAAATATTTACTTTAATTCGTTTGAAGTTACTCTACTTCGGTTACTTTAAGCATATTTGTCGTACCCGGAACACCGAGAGGGATACCAGCCGTTATAACGGTGAGATCGCCTTTTTTGACGTATCCTGCATTTTTTGCCGCTTCTACCGCGCCGGAAAACAGCTCGTCCGTATTGCTTTTTTCTTCAAGATAACAGGGATAAACTCCCCACGACATATTGAGGATACGGCAGCTCTGCTTTGAGGTGGAGCATCCGACGATAGGCGTTGCCGGACGGAATCGGCTTATCTGACGCGCGGTGCCGCCTGTCTTGGTCACCGTGATTATCGCCGCCGCGCCGATGTCTGATGCGGTCGTACAGGTCGCGTGAGAGATAGCGTCGGTAATGGCGGAGTGGGAATCAAGCTGGATGCGCGAAAATTTCGCGGTATAGTCTATGTCGCTTTCGGTACGGCAGGCGATCTTTGCCATGGTTTTGACACTCTCTACCGGGTAAAGTCCCGCGGCGGTCTCTCCGGACAGCATTATCGCGCTGGTTCCGTCGTAGATCGCGTTTGCTACGTCGGTTATTTCCGCACGAGTGGGGCGCGGATTTTTTGTCATGGAATCAAGCATTTGCGTTGCGGTGATTACCTGCTTACCGGCAGAATAGCACATTCTGATCAATCGTTTCTGTATAACGGGAATATCCTCCATAGGAATCTCAACTCCCATATCTCCGCGCGCGACCATAAGTCCGTCCGCTACGCGCAGGATAGCTTCGCGGTTTTCAACTCCGGCAGAGTTTTCTATTTTGGCGATTATCTTCATATTGCGTGCACCGCGGCGTTCGAGCAGGCGGCGCATTTCTATTATGTCCTCGGCGCATTGAGTAAAGGATGCGGCAACAAAGTCAAAGCCCTCGTTTACTCCAAATTCTATGTCTTTGATGTCTTTTTCCGAAAGAAAGGGAATAGACAGCTTGACTCCGGGTACGTTTATACCCTTATTGTCAGATACCTTGCCTCCGTTGATTACAGTACATTTTATGTCGTAACCGCATATTGCGTCTACACGAAGCTCGATAAGTCCGTCGTCTATCATGATTTTGCATCCGCGGGTTACGTCGCAGTAGAGCTCTGAATATGTTATGGAAACGCCGTTCTCGTCGCCCTCTCTGTCATCCGAGTAAAGAGTGAAGCTCTGTCCCTCGCGCAAAACGACGCTTCCGTCTTTGAATTTTTTCACTCTTATTTCTGGTCCCTTTGTGTCAAGCAAAAGGGCAGTGTGAGTACCGAGCTGTTCGCGAACGGATTTTATTATGTCGGCGGTTTCTTTATGTGTTTCGTGCGTGCCGTGCGAGAAGTTGAGACGCATTACGTCAGCGCCGGCTAATATCATTTCTCTGATAGTATCCTGACTGCTTGACGCGGGTCCTATCGTGCACACTATTTTCGTTTTTCTCATATATTGCCTCCTTAAACAAAGGGATAAATTTTTTGAAAATATATAACAGTAATATTATACCATTTTTTCGGAGGATTTCAAGATTTTTTATATTGAATCTGATTATAAAATCTGAATATCGAGAATGTGACTATCTGATATTTGTTTATACTAAAATGTTTTCACTTTCTTACAATAAAAAGCGATGCAGGTAAAAACCTTTTTAATTAAACAAAATTCAAAAAAGTATTGATTTTTGTAAAAAAAGTGATAAAATTATTACAGACCGATTATTAATGACAATACAGTATTCCAAAACACAGTGAGGTAAATGAAAAAAGATGCCCAAACTCAAGCTTCCGATATTGATTCTCATTTTGTTAGCGACCCTGCTTACCGCGTGTACGCCGACAGGTATTACCGCAACCGAAACGGGTGACAGTACTACTTCTCAGCCGGACGAGACTACCGCAAGGAGAATTCTCTTGTCCGTTCCTGTTCTTGTGGGAGCAAAGGTTGACGATATACTCAAGCTGTTTGAGCATACTAAAGTAAACTACACTGTGGAATACAAGTATTCGGATGGCGTTAAAAAGGACGTTATAATAGATGCGGATTATACCGGTAGCGCTCCTTCGGGAGGATATATCAAGATAGATATATCGCATCCGGTTACTATAGTGGCAAGTCTCGGGCCGGAGACTCCGGTGACCACCGCGCCTCCCGAAACAGACCCGCCGGAGACAGACCCGCCTGAAACTACTCCCCCGGAAGTTCTCCCGCCCGAAGCGGTGAACGTTAAAGTCGGAGACTCAAATACCCTTTACCTCACTTTTGACGACGGCCCCAATAAATACACAGATCAAGTCCTTGACATACTTGATAAATATAACGTAAAGGCAACTTTCTTTACAGTCGGTACTTTCGTAGGGTATTCTCCCGCGAGAATCAGACGTATAGTTGAGTCGGGTCATACGCTTGCCTGCCACACGTACGACCACGAGTTTAATACCGTGTACTCATCTCCCGAAGCGATGATAGAAAGTATCAAGCAGTGGGAGAGAAACGTGGAAGCAGCTCTTGGTTATCTGCCGGAATATAAGATATTCCGTTTCCCCGGTGGATCTAATAACGGCTATCTTCCCAAAGCTGATTTCCCTGCATTTTACAATGCGCTAAAGAATTACGGATACGCCGCATATGATTGGACTTTTGCAAATAACGACAGATATCTCAACGGTAAGCCGGAGGATATGAGCGTGGTCGAGTATTTGAAGCAGTCTGCCGTTGATACCTTGAAAATATGTCTCTCAAATCCGAGTATGCCCAAAATAATGCTTATGCACGATACCACCTCTCCCACGCCGGAGTCTCTTGAGTGGATCCTTGAGTATTACATAAACGCAGGATATACCTTCGGTACACTGGACAACCTCGAGGGAGATTGGCTGTTCAGACTCAGATGATTATAAATAAAAAATCGCAGATTTAAAATCTGCGATTTTTTATTGCTTATTTAACGATTACTTTGTTTTCATCTATTATGGCAAGGCAGTTTTCGATCGTCGCTTTTGCTGCGGCACTGAGTTCTGCGATCTTGTCACGGTCGTAATCGACTATGCGTTCACCCGTTTTTAAGTCGTAAAGCTCTGCATTGTCCTCAATTCCGTTGACAGGGAAGAGATAAACGTATTCGTCGGTGATAAAGCTACCGCGTCCGATATGAGTCTGTTCTGTAACGAATCCGCTCTCTGCGGTAAGAATATTTCTTCCGAACATAACTGATTTTTCGTTTTTGATTCCGAGCAGATCGAGCAAGGTAGGTAGGAAGTCAATATGACCGCAGGCAGTTGAGATCGTGCGCCCGTTTTCAAGTCCCGGGATATGCATGATGAGAGGAACGTTGAACATATCACCGAGATAGTATTCATGCCCTACGTATTCGGTCATTATTTCTTTGCTCTTTGCATCGTAATTCGGGAGAGCCATGTGGTCTCCGTAAATATTTATAATGCAGTCCTCGTATATCCCTGCGGCTTTGAGCATATCTATCAGCTCGCCTATCGCCGTGTCTACGTAGCGCATACATTCAAGATAATGACCGAACAGAGTGCGCTCGTGCTCGGGCAGGAGCGTGATCTCCGCGCGCATGTCCGCGTCGGACAGGTAATACGGATGGTGCGAGGAAAGAGTAATTACCATCGCGTAAAACGGTTGTTCTTTATCAGCGAGGTCCTTTATCATCTGTCTGTATACCGAGCCGTCGGATATGCCCATTCCCACTATTTCCGATGCGTCAAGATCTTCAAGCGCGTGATAGGAGTCAAACCCCATCATCTCGGAGTAAGCGGTACGGCGGTTCCAAAATTCACCCTCGTATCCGTGATACGCGTACGCACCGGAATATCCGTTGTCCTTCAGAATCATCGGCAGGGTATAAAGCTCGGTCTCTCCGTCGCAAAACTCAACGTACGCCGCTGCGTTATCCGGCGCGTAAAGTGATGTGTTTACGGTAAATTCCGCATCGGCGGTGTTTCCGCCGCCTATCTGGTAACAGTAATTTTCAAAATAGAGAGAGGATTCTTCTGCAAGCCTCGTAAGATTAGGCGCGATCAGCTGACCGTTGTAAGTAAATCCGATTATAAAATTCTGAAGCGCCTCTACCTGAAGGGTTATCACGTTGCGGCCTTTTGCTACTCCGTGATATATAGATGTGTCCGAATCTGACGGATACGTTATCGTACTGACCGTTTCGTTTTTTTCTTTCGGGAACAGAACTCGGCAGAGATCGGTTACGTGATAGGTGTAAAGCTCGTTTTTAAGATGCTTTGCGTTCAGTCCTCCGACTGTCATAAGAGAAAATATTGCTCCGAAGGTAAGAATTACCGCACAAAAGGAGACTATTAGAGGGATTTTTTTCGTTATCTTTTTGGAGAACTCCGCGCCGCGGGCTATACGCCGTTTAAGCATCGGTTTTATGATCAAACAGTACATAATTATCAGTATAAGATCGGCAACCAGTAAAACGTGCATAAGCGTTATAAGAGCGGCAAGCGTATCACCGACGGCGGTGAGATTTCCTGCCATTGACAGCGCGGCAAAAGACGGAAGCTTTCCAAGATAGGAAAAATACAGCGCGTCAATAAACATAAATACGCTCGTGATCGCATACGTCACCGCAAAGAACAGAATCGGCGGACGGCGGCGAAACAGAAATATCAGTGCAAATGCAAAAAGCAGAATAAACACGGTAGACAGGGCTATCGGCAAAGCGTATGCACCGAGTTTTATGTATTTGGAAAACACCGATAGCTTAACAAAAAGCATAACTGCAAGTATAGCAGTTTCTATCAAAGGCAGCAAGAGTGCCCACTTCGGATGCTTTTCGGAAATCTTTATCAAAATAAATTACCTCCGTAACGTAAACGACAAAATAATAATTCATTATATATTTTACTATAAAATTCCCGATTTTTCAAGTTCAATATACTATATGGCAAAAAATATCGGGATAAGTACTTGAAATCTTTTAAAAATGTGGTATACTATATCTATCAGAATTCAGAGTAGGAAATTGCGCGTTTAGTGCCCGATGAACGGGGAGTTGTTGTCGGGACGAATGACCGTGTAGGTCTGCGGTGCAGTTTCCGCATCCCGCTGTTACATAACGGATACGTCCTCCTTATGTGGCTGCCAGATCACGCTGTAAGGAGGTATTTTTATGAAAAAAAATAATTTTCGTTTGAGAAATCTCGTGTTCGTTGCTATGCTCGTTGTGATCGAGGTAGTGCTGAACAGATTTATGTCCTTTAACACGATGGGGCTGAAGATAGGTTTTTCCTTTGTGCCGATAGTCGTGTCCGCTGTGCTTTTCGGACCGTCAACCGCGGCTCTCACGTACGGGCTTGCGGATTTGATCGGAGCTATCCTTTTTCCGATCGGTCCGTATCATCCCGGATTTACCGTTTGTGCCGCTTTGATGGGTACGGTGTGGGGACTGTTTTTGCATACTTTGGCAAAAGGACGGCAGGGAAAGAGGTTTGCCTTGATGCCTAACATAGTTCTTGCATCGCTTATAAATAATCTCGTGCTCGGACTCGTTGTTAATTCTCTGTGGGTATCTATGCTGTACGGCAGTAAAACCTACGTCGGATGGTTTATATACCGCTTGCCCGAGTACGCGATACTTATACCGCTTAATATCGCCGTAGTGCCATTTCTTTTGAAGCTGTGCGATAAGCTGAAGAAAATTACTGCCAATACCCGATAAAGGAGTAAGACACAATGAACGGAAAACAAGCCGTCAGGTATATACATTCAGTAAGCTGGCTCGGTTCGCGTCCCGGACTCGAGCGCATCAGCGAGCTTAATGAGAAAATGAACGATCCTTCAAAGAATTTCCGCGTTATCCACGTTGCGGGAACAAACGGAAAGGGTTCATTTTGCTCAATGACCGCATCAATACTCGCAAAATGCGGATATAAGACCGGTCTCTTTACCTCGCCTTACGTCAGATATTTTAACGAGAGAATACAGATAAACGGCGAGATGATCTCTGATGACGACCTCGGAGAGATAACCGAGTACGTCAAATCTTTTGCCGATAAAATGGAGGACACTCCCACCGAGTTTGAACTGCTCACCGCTATCGCATTTGAGTATTTTTCGCGACAGAATTGTGATTTCGTCGTGCTTGAAGCGGGACTCGGCGGCAGACTTGATTCAACTAACGTCATAAAATCTCCCGTGCTCTCGGTAATTACCGGAATATCGCTCGATCACACTGCGATTCTCGGAGACACGGAAGAAAAAATAGCCGCTGAAAAAGCGGGAATAATTAAGTGCGGAGCTCCCGTTCTGGTGGGTAGAGTGTCGCGTGAAGCTCGTGACGTTATCGCCGCACGCGCGGCAGAACTTTCGTCAGAAGTTTATTTCGCCGATTACACGATGCTGTCTGATGCCCGTTTTTCTCTTGACAAAACCGAATTTACATATAAAGGCGAGAATTATCAGCTCTCACTTCTCGGAGAATATCAAACCCGAAATGCCGCGCTCGTACTGAACGCAATAGAGGTTTTGCGTGAGATCGGCGTTGACATCCCCGGTTCTGCGGTGATAACCGGACTTTCGTCGGCGAGATGGCCGGCGAGATTTGAAATGGTGTCAAAATCTCCCGTAGTCATATACGACGGCGCACATAATCCCGAGGGAATAGAGGCGGCTGTCAGAAATTACAAACTGCTCTTCGGTAACGTATCACCCGTTGTACTTACCGGCGTTATGCGCGACAAAGACCACCGCGTGATGACCGAACTGATCTCGGGGCTTGCATTCGAAGTACATACCGTAACTCCGCAAAATCCCCGTGCTATGAGCGCGCAGGAGCTCGCGGCAGAATATACCTCTCTCGGCGCTGACGCATACGCACACGCTGATCTTTGCGACGGCGTAAAAGCGGTGACTGAGATAGCCAAAGAGAAAAATATCCCCGCGCTTATCCTCGGTTCGCTTTATATGTACGGCGAGGTTATGGACGCGATTGAAACTCTGGCGCAAGAAAGAACATGAAAGAAATTGAAATAATCCGTTCTGACCGCCGTTCGGTCGGTATTGAGGTCAGTCGTGACGCGCGCGTTAAGGTTCGAGTGCCGAGAAAAATGACCGACGCGCAAATATCGGAAGTGGTTGAAAAATACTCTGAATGGATAGAGAAAAAGCTTGCAGAGGCTCATTCCCGCCGTGATATTTTTTGCGATAACGGGGAGAGTGAAACGCTTGCGTTGATCTCGGCGGCAAAAAAGCATATCCCCGAGAGGGTCAGATATTGGGCGGGAGTTACCGGACTTTCTCCGTCGGGTGTCAAAATAACCCGTGCAAAAACTCGGTACGGCAGCTGCAGTCCGACTAACTCGCTCTGCTTTTCCTGCTACTGCATGAGGCTTGAAAAACACGAGATAGACTACGTAATAGTCCACGAGCTTGCACACATAAAAGAGAAAAATCACAGCAAGCGGTTTTACTGCATAATAGAAAAATATCTGCCACATTACAGGCAGACCGTTTATGAAATGAAACACAAGTGATGAAATTGGAGGAAAAAATGTATAAGTACGAACTACATCTCGCTACCTCCGACTTTACCGTCGGCGGCAGAGCGGGTATTACCGCAGAAGAAGCGGTGGAAAAATATATAGAGGCAGGTTACGACGGCGTAGTTCTCACAAATCAGTGGGGATATAAGATATACGACGAGTACGAGCCGCAGACGGCAGTTGAAGGATTCCTTTCGGCGTATGAAAAATTTAAGCTCGCGGCAGGAAATCGCCTCAAGTTTTTTCTCGGTGCGGAGCTCACTATGGCGCGCTGCACTAACGACTATCTTTTCTACGGAATTGACGAGGAGTTTATAAAGGGTTTTGACCCTCACTCGGTATACATAGACCCTATGTATGAGATGTTTGCGTATTTCCACAAGCGTTCTGACGTGCTGATATATCAAGCGCATCCTTTTCTCCCGTGGTGCAGAAACGTGCAGACCGAATATCTCGAGG